>JALZWC010000781.1 GCA_023300255.1 Saprospiraceae bacterium
GTTTTGAAAAGTTTAGAGTTTTAATCATGCTATTGACTTTTTTATTGGCTATCGCCAATAAGTAGATAATTTGAACGCAGAGGCGCAGAGAGGCAGAGTCAAATATGCTCTGCTCCTCCGCGTCTCTGCGTTCAATTTATTCATTGGCGACAGCCGATGCTGAATAGTTACATTCATTTCATCTAAAATTTAATTAATGTAATGTTCTAATCCTTTTTTCCCTAAACGTTCTAAAAATTCTTCTGTATAAAAATTTATCAAAGTAAGTTGTTGCTCTAAAATCTTCTGTCTTTGTTTGATTTCTTTACTTGTCATTACCTTTCTGGTTGTGTATAGCGTTTTGTTTTTATAAGATAAAGATAAGTTATTTTTAAGAATAATGAAAAGAGGGTGTTAAATAAAAACAGCGTACACGGAGATAAAGGCTCCATGTACGCTGTATTTATAAACAAGTGAATAGCCTATCTACCGTAGTACCGTCACATTTCCTTGTTCTGTATAAACTTCTCCTGAGAAACAAGTCACTCGAAGTATATAACCATATACATCTGGATCTACTAGCCTTCCATTAAAGTTACCATCCCATACATCGGATTCGGCATTGGCTCTAAAGACCTCTTCTCCCCAACGGTTTTGGATCACCCAAAACACCTCTTGTATACCGTTGCCTCTCACTCTTAATACATCATTGATCCCATCGCCATTTGGACTAAAAGCATTCGGGAAGAATATATTGGGTGGTCCACATACTGGATTTTGTACGGTTATCATCACTGTTTTAGTAGTAGTACATCCGTTTTCATCCGTAATGTTGACCTCATAGACTGTATCCGACATAGGCGTCACCGTACGGGTAGGGCCTGCATTTGGATCATCCGACCAAGTGACATCTAAGCCGATGGATGGTGATACATCTAAATCAACTTGCTCCCCGCTAAAGATGGTATCTCTTGAGGAAGTCAAATCCACTTCAGTCTCTAAATTTGTTACTTCGACAGTGGTAGTTAGTGTATCTTCACAACCAGCAATATTCATAACAATTACCGTATAATCTGTAGTTACTGTCGGAGCTATTGCAATCCGTGGAGCTGTTAAGTCCGTTGTTTGTATACTAGGATCTGCTGTCCATTGATAGCTAATAAATTCAAATGTTGGATTTCCGTTTCTTACACTAAGCATTGTACTCATGCCTTGACATAAAGGGATTGGATCATCCGAGATTATATCAGATTCTGGTGTAGCATTTTCAATGAGCACGGCATCTTCAATGGTACAACCAAATTCATCCGTAAATTGGAAAAAGTATTCTCCTGGGCCAGCGGTAAAAGAAGGCGCCGTAGAAAATACAGGATCGAAGTCTGGAGATTCTGACCATATCAAGGTGCCTGCTGTTTCAAAGTTTGCAGCTATTTCTATCTCCTCCGTAGAGCAAACAATTCCATCATCTGTCTTGTCAAAGTCTACTTCTTCAGGAACCATTACTAGTACAGTAGATTTTGTTTCACACATATCTTGGCTTATGACGACTTCTATTAAGGTAGTTTTCTCTACTGTTATAAGCGGAGAAGCACTATTAGAATTATCGAATACACCTGCTGGAGACCAACTGTATTTCAAATCAGGCATACCATCTGGATTGACAGCAGTTGCTACATTAGGACAAGCCATTACCGTATCTGAAATAGTCGGAAATCTAAATATTAGAAATGGCTCTTGCTGTGTGAATTGCGTTTCACATCCAGAGGTAGTTGACAAAGTTAAGGTAACTTCTAAGTTTGTATTATCTTCAATCGTAACTTGTGGATTTTCTTCTGTTGAAGTTATTCCATTTCCAAAATCCCAATTAAATGTTGTTGGACCAGGAGATACATTGGACGTATTTCTAAAAGTAATTAAGCCTTCATCTACACAAGGATCGTAGTCGATCTCAAAAGAAGCATCTGTTACTACATCATCAAGTACATTGAGGGTTTGTTCAGACATAAGGCCTAAGTCCTCCGCACATGGGAATTTAGGATCTAGTCGTAAACCTACGGTATAGTTGCCAGCAACAGCATATTCATGAGAAGGGTTAATTTCTGTAGAAGTGGTGCCGTCTCCAAAATCCCAAATGTAATTACCAAGTGCGCCACCAGAACTCTGGAAGTCTACCGTTCTACCATTACATTGTAAAGATTGATCGATGCTTGCAGGCGGTCTAGTTATTGCTGATATAACGGTTACGGAACCTGTTTCTTCACAGCCAAATTGGTTTTGTACAGTATAGTTATATACTTGCTCGCCTTCCACACTAACAGTTGGTGTACCTGTATCTGCACCTGCGATAATGCCTGTGCTTGGCGTCCATTCATAGTTCAATTGATCTTCTGGCTTATTGTTATTGACGGCTAGTTGTACTTGATCTTTATCACAAGTATAAATAGTGTCAATACTAGAAATTTCTAATCCTTCAGCAGGAACGGTATAGCTACTTTGACTACTACAACCAGTTGTATTATCTGTTAATACTAGTTCGTATCGACCAGGTGCTAGATCTGTTCTATTTGGAAGATTAGTACCATCTTGATCTTGCCAATCAAATGAAAATTGATCGTTTCCTCCTACAATGGATAAGTCAATAGCACCAGGACCATCACAAGAAGAAGGAGTTACTTCAAAATTAATTCCAATCTCTGGAAGACTAGTAACGCTGAATGCTTCTCGCTGAATCTCTGCACCGTTGCCATCTGTAACAATCAGCTCATACTCACCTGTTGGTAATTCATCGGCTATAAAAATAGTCCCATTGGCATCTACAATCGTTACGTCCATTGGTCCTTCAAAACAAGCGGATTGTTCTACGTTGAATATTAATGTTCCAGTATCATTAAAGCAATTTACCAAAGGATTAATACTCACTTCAGCGGTAGCAGGTTGATTTCCTATTGTGAAAGCATCTTCTTTAGTACATCCAGATATATTATCGGTAGCAGTGACGGTATAGTCTCCTGCTTCCAAGTCATTTCTTATTGGACTATCTGTTACTACGCCATCGCTCCAGCTATAGCTAACCTCTGCATTAGTGTTAGCAATAAGAACCTCCACAGCGCCATCCGCTACACCACACTCTGCTAATTGATTTATTTTTACCTCCTCAATCATTACATTACTACAGTCACAGTCTTCTCCTATCGTGAAAGACTCTTCATATCTACAAGCTCCTAGATCTGTAACAGTAACCGTATATTCTCCTGGAAGCAAACTATTAATAGAAGCAGTAGTTGCTCCATTACTCCAATTATAACTTATCGTACCAGTACCTCCAGTAATGTTTAAATCAATACCTCCATCATTACCAGAACAGCCTACGATATTGTTATTTGATTGGATATCGAAAGTACAATCTGCTTCTAATTCTGCTTCCAGAATATTGACACAACCATTTGCATCTACTACCGTCACAGAATAAGTACCAGGTCCTAGATTTGGATTGTCTGGGACATTACCTTGTCCATTACTCCATAAGTATCGGAATGGTTCTAGCCCTCCTTCCGTAACCACCGTTACCGTTCCATCATTACTTAATAGAGTAGCAGGAGAAGCACTTGATAGGGTAGCTGTTGGTTCTTTTGGTTCCGCAATTGGAATATCAGTCACATAGGCAATACAGCCTTTACTGTCTGTTGCTAATACAGCATAAGTACCAGGTTCTAGGTTTCCTCTAGTGGGACCATCATCCGTTCCATCTATATCGGTCCAATCAAAAGTGAAATTATCATTACCACCCGAAGCTTTAGCGATGATTAAACCACCATTACTACAAGTAGCTGGTACTCTTGATATTTCTAAAAAGATTTCATCTGGTTCTATAATTTCAAAACAATCACCACCTATTAGGCAGCCAGTTGCATCTGCTACTTCTAAGCAATAATCCCCTGCTGGTAAAGCCGTAGCAGAAAAGGTATTGCCATTACCATCTTTGATCGTTGTCGTGATTGGCGTGGCAACATTTGGAGGCGTTGTTACATCGAATCGTACACTACCGTTGCTTCCTCTTGGACAAGTAACAGCCGTAGTACTAGTGATGCTGATGACCGCATCGCTTTTATTAGGAAGTAAAAAAGTAAGTACTTCTACACAATTATATAATTCATCGGTAACAGTCACTGTATAAGTGCCTCCAATTAAATCTGTTCTAGTAGCTCCAATGGAACTTCCCCAATCAAAAGTATAATTACCACTTCCACCTGTAGCTTGAATAGTAGCACTTCCATTATTAGCCCCACAATAAGGTTGTTGGTTGATAAGGGCATTGGCCTCTAAGCCTCCCTCAGAAGTAATGACCACTATTTTTATATCTGATTCCCCAGGGAATAGCGATTCAAAAGTAGCGGTAACGGTATACGTACCTGGTGCTAGGTTCGTTCTAGAAAAACCAGTGCCTCCGTCACTCCAACTATAATCTAAGCCTGTTGGAAATAACTGAGCCGAACCATTATTTTGCCCACATTCTGAATTAGTCAAAGCGGTAATTTCAATAGGGCCAACTTTCGTAGTAGAATTTCCAACTAGAATATCTCTAACTAATGCACACTCTGAATCACTTTTGTCACTTATAGTTACGGTATAGATTCCAGGGTTTAATCCAGCTATAGATGCTCCACTTTGACTATTGGACCATTGGAAATTAAAGTTTTCATTTCCTCCATTAACAATTAAAGTAATCACCCCATCTTCTTCTTCTATTCCAGTAGCTTCTATTAATACTGTACTAATGATTGTTGGATCTACACAATTACAATCAGAGTCTACAAAGCTACTCCCACTAATGGTACAGCCTAATGCATCTGTTGCGGTGACACTATAAAGCCCTCTTTTCAAATCAGTAATTGTTTGGCCCGTATTGCCATTACTCCAAGCATAGCTTAATGCCCCATTCGCATTGGAGATATTCGCAGTGAGTTGTCCGTTTCCACCAGCACAACTTACATTACCAACAGCAATAGTCGCTTGTAGTAAACAAGTAGCACCAACTGTTACAGAAGTAACTTCCGAACAACCATTGGCATCTGTTACCGTTACGGTATAGGTACCTGCTGGCACGTTATTTATAGTAGCTGTTGTGCCATTGTTATTCCATTGGTAAGTGTAGGGACTTTGACCTCCTGATACGCTTACTGTTGCAGAGCCATCTGTACTATTATTGGTCATCGAGGCACTTGCACTTGCAGTGATAGTAGGGCCATCTATTTGATCCAATTGTATACTAGCTACTGAAGCAGTACAGTTTCTACTATCATTAATCGTCAATGCATATACGCCTTCTGGAATATTATTTCTTGTTAGTTCATCAGTCGATCCAGAAAGATCATTCCAATTAACTTGATAGTCCCCATTTCCTCCTTGTATATCTAGATTGATCGTTCCTCCAGTCGCACAGGTAGGCTGTGTTCTACTAATACCTATGAATAAAAGATCTGGAGAAGTGATTTCAAAACATTCACTACCCACTAAACAACCGTCTGCATCAATCGCTTCCAAACAGTAATCTCCTGCTGGTAAAGCATTGGCATTATAACTGTTTCCAAAACCATCCATCACTCTAACTTCTGCTACATTACTAGAGGTCGTAAATTGAACTTGACCATCTGTTTGCCCAACACAAGAAACGGATAGGATATTAGTAATCGTAACGTCAATGTTAGCGCCTGCATTATTCAATGCAAAGGTGAGTAGTTCTGTACAGCCAAAGGTATTGTCTGTAACTTGTACCGTATAAGTACCTGCTATCAAATCTGTACGGCTATTGGTATTGCCCCAAAGACTATAGCTATAATTGCCACTACCGCCAGATACTTCTAAACTAACAGCTCCATTATTTAAACCACAATCAGGTAAGGTATTGAAAATAGGTGTCACCACTAGGCCACCTTCTGATTCAATGATTACTTGAATAAAATCTTGTAAACCAGGATTGGCTGGGTCTGTAGCCGTAATGGTATAAGTGCCAGCTGCCAAATCGTTTCTAATATGACCACCTTGGCCATCACTCCATGCATAAGCAAAGTTAGGAGGATCTAGTACCGCACTTCCAGTAGCTTGACCACATTCTGTATTCGTTGTGGATACGACTTTTATAAAACCAATTTCAGAATTGCCGACCAATATTCTTTCTATAGTAACACAAGCAGGACTGATAGCATCTGTAATGGTAACGATATATTCTCCTGCAGTTAAGCCAGTAGCACTAGTTCCATTGATCGAAGGATCAGACCATTGATAGCTAAAGTTGCCAGCGCTTTGTACTTGTATTTGTATAGCCCCATCTTTAGCATCTGTTGCAGATTCCTTTATGACCACAATATTTCCTATGATTGGATTAGAACAAGCACAATTATTTTGAACCCTGATTCCTGTACTAATGACACAGCCAGCTGCATCGGTAGCCGTGACACTATAGTAACCT
>JALZWC010000782.1 GCA_023300255.1 Saprospiraceae bacterium
TAAGATTTCTGGTGTAAAGTTTATGTTGTTATCTAAACACCAATTGTATTCTGTTTCAAGTGTATTTGAGTAAATGTCAAGATTGGTAGTTTTTTTCCATTTCGCTAACCAAGATTTAGCATCACCATTATTATAAATATCATGCATGGCTTCTAGACATTTATCTTCTCCTTCTGTATGATATAATTCTAATAATCTACTTGAGACTAATACACCATCGCTTTCTGAGTTACTGGTGTTTATATTAAAACGTACAGTAACATTAAGCTCGTTATGGTGTGTCTTTAAAAGCGATTCAACCATATTATGTGCGCTTTTACAATGTCCACAAAACGGATTGGTAATTACTGTAATATTTAAAGGTGCATTTTTGTTTCCTAAAACTATTTCTGACGTATTAGCAATGGTAGTGTCAACAGATTTAGACTGTTGTAAAAGCGTATTGAATAAGTCGAAGTTTCTTTTAAATTTACTAGACTTAATTTTTAGCTTTTTAAAGTTTTGTTCTTGCTTTAATCTAGAACTGATAAACAACCAAATGGAAGCGATAACAATAAACGAGAAGCCAATTAATAAACTTGAAGTAATACTCAATACTGAAAAGCTAAAAGTTGTAAAAAAGAAAGTAGCAGCTTGCAAGATTAAAACAGATGCAATGCCTAAACATAAAACACACCAGTTTTTGGATATTTTTATTTGATAATAAATAGAATATGCAACTACAGGCAAAGCAGTTAAGCTAATTATGTATAAGATGTTTAAAGATGTGCTTGTTAAACTTAAAAAAAACGAAGCTATACTGATAGACACAAAATAAACAAGGCTTGCATCACTAAGCTTAATGTTTTTGTAAAGCGTAGCGCCTTTAGAGTTTAAAACGGCATTACAGTTGGTGGTTTTGCTTTCTTGAGAGCAAATACTATCTATTATTTTGGAACTTACACCTAAATCATGCTGAATAATTAAAAGACTTATTCCAATACCTATTAGCGATAATGTAAAATAAATGGATGCGTTTAAACTTGGGTTAGAAATAAAAAATAATATGGTAAACAATACTAACGATAAAGCAAATAATGGTTTTTGGAAATTAGTAGTGGTTTTATTGTTTGTAATCTTTGTTTCGTCTTTTTCTACAGCAGCTATAATACCAGTAAACTGCTTTAAAAAAGTTGCTTCAGATATTGTTTCACTCTCTTTGTTACTAGATATAATTTTGTAATTTTTTACTTTTTTTAAAACTAAAGCGAAATCTGTATTATCATTACGTTTAATTTGAGCAATAAAACAAGTAGGTAATTGTTTTAAGGTTTCTTTATCTATAGGAACACGTATTGCAACATTATCTATATCAAAATGACTTAACACGCCAGTTATTGCATGTAAACTAGGGTAAGAAGGATGACTTTGTATTTGAAAGTCTAATTCTTCACTATCAATACTAATTTTATTTTTTTGAAGAAGCGATTGTACTAAAAAGGATAAAGTGTCTTTCAAAATAATTAAGAATTTGTTCGTTTCTTAATTGTTCCTGAAGTTTAAGATTTGTTACCCATGATTTTTGTTTTTTTTATAATAAATATTAAGATTATTAGTAGTAAAAAAAATAATAGACTGTAAAGCAGTGTGTTATTTGTTAAATTTATTGCGGAATCATCACCAATTAAAATTAAAGCAGACCAATAATATGGAGAAGTTTCACTTAAACTATGTGTGTTTAAGTAGTCCAATTTAGCTTGCCTTAGTGCTGTGCTTTTTGTTTTGCCTTCTTTAAGATAGCTGTAAAAGCTAGTCGTTATTTCGGCATTAGATTTATCGTTAACATTCCAGAGAGAAGATACAACGCTATTTGCACCAGAATAAAAGAAACCTCTTGCTAAACTAAAAACACCTTCACCTGCATTAATCTGCCCAAGTGAGCTGTTACAAGCATTTAATACAACTAATTCGGCTTGGTTTTTAGTAGTATATAATTCGTTTAAATATAATTTTTGATCTTTAAAAGCAATCCAAGGTGCAATGCTGTCATTAGCATTTGCATGTGTGGATAAATGGATAATCTTGTAATTGTTAATCTCTGAAAAGAAATTGTCTTTATTGGCAACTTCGTTAAGTAAAGATTTACCATTTAAATTATTCGCTATAGTTTTGGTTTCTGTTTTACTTCGAGGTAAGATTTGTAAATTATTATATTTAAAAGAATATGGAGCAAAGCCTATAAAGGTGTTTTTAGCGTTTCTTTTTAAATCTTTGTTGGTTTTTAAAAAGGATAAAGAATAGGCATAAGATATTTCATAATTTTCAATAAGATATTTATTATTATGCTTTAAACTTTCAAAAGGTAAATTTTGAAGTGTGTAATCTGGAATGATCAATAATTTATTTTTTAAAAGAGTTTTGTCTTTAAAGGGCAAGAGTTTTTTGTAAAGTATATTGGAAGTTTTAGTATAATTTTCAAAATCTTTATTGTTATTTAAAGGTTTGTGTAAAAGTTTTAAATAATCACTAATTTTTGGATTTAACTTTTCAATTTCCGCTAATTCAATTAATTCTGTACTATCCTTTGTAATTGCTAAAATAAAACCGTCGTCTTCATTTAAAATATACTCTAAAATAGTTGTTTTTTCATCTAATTCCTTTGTTACATAATCTATTGTTATTAACTCAACAGGTTTTTTGTAATATTCAGTATGTTTTAGCTTTAAAGTTTCTGTAAAATTATTAAAATCAATTTTTAAATCGTGGTATTTAACTTCTAGCACTTTGCTATAATTAGAACTTAATTCATTCTCTATTCTAGAGATTTCTTTTTTAAAATCTTGTTCTTGTTGTAAAATATCTAATGGCATATTAGATTTAGTGTCTATTTTGTTTTCGGATATATTATCCAACAATAACAACGCTTTATTTTTTTCAATAAAATAAAAAGCTTGTTCTGGTTTGTTTATTAAATAACAAGCCTTTACAGCTAACATATATAGTTCTGAAGCTTCAGTTTGCCATATTAATTTTGATTGGTTTTCAAAACTGTTTTGTCTTGAAATTGTGATTAATTGATCTGCTAAAATTATATTTTCTAAAGCTAACTTTGCGTTTTCAATATTATTAGAAACTTCATGTAATTTTAAAAAATTTTTGGCTTTCTCTTTTAATGTTATTATTAATAGAGGTTTATTAATCATTTTGGTTAAACTGTTAATTGTTGGTAAAAAATTATAGGATGAATCAATCTTGGATATTGACGTTTGTTGCAAAATTTTATGAAGATATTTATTTGCTTTTTCAAATTGGTTAGTATTTGTGTAAAAGTCGGATATATTTAAATAGAGATATAAAGACTCTTTTGGTTTACCGTATTTAATTCCTTTTTCTAAAAAATATAAAGCACTATCATTTTTTTGTTTATTGTACAGGTTACCAAGATTTGTGCACACTGTATTAATCCTGCTAGAGTCGTTAAACTGTATAGCATTATCTAATGTTTGTAAATAATAATGTTTGCTTTTGTTATAATTAAAGGTTACCTCACTATTATAATAATTAGCATAGGCATTATTTAAAAGTTGAATACGACTATAATCTGGTTCAACTTTTTTTAATAATGAATCCATTTTTTTTAGTAAAATCAACTCTTCTTTTTTGCTGCTTTTTGTATCGATTTTGCTATAAATAGTGGTTAAATTATTGTAATTTTTAAATAAAGTAGTCTTACTAAAAACATCTTGTTTAGATAGACCTTTTTTAAAATAATTTATCGCTTGATAAAAAGCACCTAATTTATCATAGCCTCTACCAATTTCGCAATACGCTTGGTAGGTTCTTTTATCTGTCTCAAAACTATCAACAACTTTTTTTTGCATAGAAAAGATTTGGTTTATTAGACTTATAATTAATGTTACGCAATAAATCTGAAGGATTTAAATAATAATA
>JALZWC010000783.1 GCA_023300255.1 Saprospiraceae bacterium
CAATTTTCTGGAAAAATATATGGAGAAAATACAAATTCAGAAAAACTTTCTACCCCAATTACTCAACAAGTTTTTGAAGATAGAATGGAAGTACTTCGTCTTTTACAAGAAAGCTATTCCATTGCGGATTGTACCGAAGAAAAACAACTACAACAAAAAATATATACGCATCGAAATGCGATCATTGCAGATATAAAAAAGCAAGCAGGTATAGAGACCACTGCGCAGTCTATGATGGCAGATCCACTTGCACCTTGTCCAGAAATGCAGGTGATTGAATTGTTAGGAATTCCTGGTTTCGCTGCGACTAATGAATTAGTTATTTGTGGCGCACCAGATACCTTAGCTTTCCTTATTTTCATAGAAGAACCTGGTGAAATATCGGGAACACAAATGTCTGCTACCTTCTTACCAGGGATGCAATATGCTGGTTTTGAAGTGACCCATTATGGGAGTGGCACCATCTCCAATCTCGATCCAACTCCTGAAGCACCAAAATTTTTATTAGAAGGGATAACGAATGGTGTGTATATTGGATACATAGGAGTAGAAGCTACTTGTGATGCTAATATTAATGCCTTTGAATATGAGATAGATTTAGATTTCACTTTTATATATGAAGATACTTTAGGCAACTTTCAACAATGTAGGCAAAGTCTCACACCTATCCGTACCTACAACTCTGTCATCAAAGAACCCGTACTAAATTATAGAAGCGTACCTGTTTCTACTATTAGTTCTTTAGGTAATGAATTTTGCACTAATATTCAAATCTCTCAAGATGGAATCGATGCTTATTTAAATGAAGTAGAATTTTCAATTTGTAATGTTGACTTTACTAATGAAGTCCACTTAAATAGCATCTCTGCGAATGGCGTCCCCATTCCTTACACGTATAATGTAGCCGACTCTACCGTAACAATGGTCGTATCAGATGATTTTTTTGAAGGTAATAGTGGCGCAAATCCAGCTGACTCTTTATTCAATGAATCAGAGATCTTGACCATGCAAGTCTGTATGCAAGTAGACGAATGCCCTACTATAAACACTCAATTCATTTCCTATAAAACGGCTTATTATTGTCATGGCGACACTTGTCAAGTAATCAATAGAGCTAGTGAAATTCGAGTTCGTCCTATAGATCGACCACTACCTATTGCTACTTCCGAATTAATTCAAATACCCGGTGTATGTGGTGCACCTGCCATTATGGAATTAACCTTAAAAAGTAGTGTATTAGATTCTGCTGGAGGAATTTTCACAGATCTAACTTTTGGTTTTGAAACCTGTGATCAATCTTCCTTAGATATTAGTAAAGTGACTATTGGTGGAACAGAAATCGGTTCCGAAAATTATGAATGGATAGGAGATGATTTGAATATTAACTTAACGACATTGACGAGTGATCCCGATGGGATTGGGAATGGTATTACAGATGCAGACGGCGATGGTTTTTTTGATGATTTACCCGGTGGTCGCATGATAACGGTACAAGTCGAATTAGATTTTATCTGTGCCGTAGCACCTGATGCAGGTTCCATCTCTTGTAGTAGTATTGATTGTTCTTTTGCTCAATTTTATGTAAGTGCCAATAGAGACTGTGGACAGGCTTTTTCTTATCAGCCAGATGTAGAAGATTTTACTATTACAAATGGCGCCACTTTTGTCGCATTAAATGATCAAGACTATGTTAGCAGTTCTTACTTTGCCTATAACTTTGGAGCAACAAGAACGACTGGAGATGCTTGTGGAGCGCCCATCGCTCCAAAAGTTAAAACGGTAGAATTTTGCTATGTCTATGAAAGAGAAAATATAGCACCTTGTCCAGATGCCAATACGACCAATCAATTACAAGTGTTATTTGATGGTAGCCCTATACTAGTCAACGATATTGTGTTTGTTCCTAATTCTGGTTCTATGAGTGTAAATGGCGTGACTACCCAATCTAACGTCACAGGTACCTTTACTGATTTAGCAATTGATCAACGATTATTGACCTTACCAATAGGAGAATTAAATGTAGGCGATACCATTTGTTATATCTATCAATTAGAAGCTGATACAGCTATTTGTGTTCCTCCAGTATTTATGAATGGTACGCATCAAGTAATAGAAACTTGTACAACAGCAGGCTGTACATGTAGTACCGTAAAAGCATGTGATGTAGCACTTTTTAGAAGTGATCCTTCCAATTGTGGTTGTGTGTGTGATATTGGAAGTGGTGCATCTATCCAACGATGGAATCTAGGATATACCGATGAGACAATGACAGAGAAAGTAAAGATCGAAGATATACCTGTAGAGGATCGCACTCGTTTTTTGCCTTGTGACACCATGTACTATGAAGGCTGGATGACCTTTAATACGCCCGAATCTGTTGGCGAATTATACCAATGGTATTTTTTAGCCAACATTACTAATATTGGTTATAATGGATGGGCAGGTAATGATGATACGGAATTGATGATAGATGCAAGTGGCACGGAGTTACTTGGTTTAGATTTTGCGAAACAAGGTGGCACCAGTAAATCACCTATCGATATTAGCAGTTTTTCAGAATGCTTAGATGATCCAAATACTACTGGTTCTACAGGCTTCTTTGCCTATGCTGGAAAAACACCTTGGAGTGATGTCACTTACAATATCCCTCTATGTGGTAGTACCTATGACTACCATGATGGGAATTTATTTGGAGTGTATTTCAGGAATTTTAATAAACTAGAAGATTGTAGAGAAACAGAAACAGCCAGTTGGGAAGAAGTAGATTGTTTGGATCAAATAAAAGAAGCCTTCAATATTGAAGTAGGTGATACCATCTATATGAGATGGCTACTACCATTAACCAAGAATGTAAAAGCAGCAGCAAATAAGATTGCCAATCCAGATTTCGTATACAGAGATCCACAAATTCTCAATGTAGCTTCTGGACATTTTTTAGATGAATTTGACAGTGATTGTCTAATAGGTTTAACTAATTGTAGAGAAAATACTGCTTTCCAATCATTCTGTCCAGAAGGTATTAATGCTGTTACAGAAATGACCTTAGATGATTGTGGCGGACAAGTAGAACACTCCTTTAATGTAGTAAAACCAACACCCGTAAATTGGTTTGCCGCAGAGTATCGACCTTTCTTTAAAATGGAAGATATTGAAATTCCAATGTATTCTCCATTGATCTATTGTGGAGATGCAAAGATAGTGACCAAAGGCGGCGTAGAATTCCCATTGAATGTTCAATCTTTAACCAATCATACTTGCGCTACGGTAGATGGACAAGAATATTGTACGGTCTCAGATGGCAGTACGGGTACTATCACTTTCAATCCAGAAACGGATGGATATCTTGGATTAGGAGTAGGTTTAGGAGGCTATGTCGATGATTTCAAAATAGTCTATGACCTTTGTAAAATATGTCCATCTGATACCCCTGATTTTACAAACTATGAAATCAACTACGATTATCGGACTTGTGAAATACTTAATGGATCTTGTTTCGTTTGTAATCAATCTACTACCAATACGAGTAACGAATTAATCAATATTTGTGGATTAAATGGCGCAACACCTGTCGACAGATCTCAAAGTTATTACGATGTACTAGGATTAGATACTTTGTTTAGATGGGATAATGTTACTTCTGGAGATGTAGTCACAACAGATGTAAGTAATGGCTTTCCAGCACTAACACAAGAACAAGATCGAAATTTAATGTCTAGTACTTCTCCTGGGACAAGTGAAGAATTAAATACCATTACAATATGTGCCGATGGAGCAGATCCGACATTGGAAACGCATAGGGGTATGCTCGCTAGTATTACCTTAACAAATAGTGTCGGTTTCACTGGCGGCTATGATGCGGATATGAATCTTTTAGAATTTGATACGGTGTCTATAGGAGCTACTACCACAACTTACGCCATATTCTTATCCGATCTAGCACCAGGTGAATGCGCAGATTTTAAAATTGGAACTACTTTATTATTCTGTCCTACTCCACCTGAGAGACCTCAAATTTGTGTTACGACCACTTCTGGTTGTATGGATCGTTCCATTATGGCAGCCTTAGCAGGAGAAACAAATGCCTGTAATAGTATTGAAACATGCTATGAGTATGTATTTGAAGAATCAGGGATTCAAGCAGATTTTTTACTCCCTACACCGAATGCTACTTATGCGCTTTGCGATACAATAGCCATGGCAGTCTTAGTAAAAAATGTAAAGACCACTACCCTAACCGATATTATAATGGATATAGATTTGCCTTTAGTTGGTACGCAGATTATCCCAGGTAGTTTTGAAGCATCTTATCCTAACATAGGAAACTTCACGCTTCCTTTCTACTCTATTGTCGATCCGACTATCAATGGAAATAATTTATTATATACCGAAGATAATGATTTTAGTAATGCTATTCATAGTAATGGATTACCTGGAGTAACGAGTGGCGCTGATAGTAATTATGTAGTCGTAAGATTTTTGGTGGAAACCAAATGTGATGAATTCATTTCTGGTTCTCAAGGATCTTTCGAAGCAAGAGCTACCGATCCTTGTAGTCCAGATATTTTAAGTTCCGGTCTAGTCACTAGTAATCAATTAATTATCAATGGCGCAAACCCTGCCGACTTTGGACAGGTATTAATTACAGCTAAACCTTCGGAAGCTTTCTGTGGACAAGGAACTCCAACTTTTAAAATTACTGGGCAAAATATTTCTGAGCAGCCATTAGGAGATAGTGTTACCATGTGTATCACCTTACCTATAGGATTGACCTATCAGACTGGTTCTATGCGGTATATACTTCCAACCACCTTAGATGTGGGGACAGAATTGATCACCGATATAAATGGACAAACTCAAATATGTTTCCAAGGCTTTGAAAATATGCCAATTGGAGGTGCCTTCACTTTAAACTTTGAAGCAGACTTTGCCGTAGATGCCATTTGTGGCGACTATAACATTGAAGTAGATATCAAAAATTTAGTAGAAGATCAATCTTGTACTGATGGTGGTTTGTGTGATGTATATGTGCAATCATGCGTTAATCCAACGTTCACCTTAACATTAAAAGGGCCATTAGAAACTGTTGATTTACAACTTTTCAGACAATGTGATGGAACATCTGATCCAATTACTATTTGCTACGAAGCCACACTTAAAAATCCAGGCCCTGATTATAGAGGAGATGTTTCTGTTAACTTACACGATGATATATTAGCGGATAATATCTTAGATTTTTATGATCCAATATTAGGAGGCGACACCTATAGTGATGTCTTTGTCGCTAGTGGTGATTCTATTACTTTGAGCGGCTGTTACACCGTACCAGAGATCAATGCTTGTCCAGTTATTTTGGATATGGTGTATGATTCTGAATGTACTTGTAATCATTTAGCCACCCCTTACGCAAGTGTGGAGCCAGAATTTACAGCGATGCTTCCACCCACAACGGTCCTCTGCCCAGGTCAAGAATTAGGTATAGAAATTTGTGGAGACAATACTTTAACTTATGATCCTGCTAGCAATGTTAACACAAGGACAGTTGGAGACAGCCTATATATTAGTGTAGTGGATCAATCTATTATCACTCAACTATATTTTTCTGGCGGAATAGGCGAATGTACTTATGACGAAATTCGATTTATAAGAGGCGTAGAAGAATTTGAATTAGATATAAAAGATTCAGTCACTTGTCAAAATCAAGAAGCCGTTTTAGAATTAAGTATTCCTATTGAATACCAAGATTACCTTGACATACAATGGTCTCCCGCTACTTACTTGGATGATCCTACTCGGATTGATCCAATATTTCTATCTGACACCCCTGGATTCTTCAGCTACGAAGTTGCCTTAACTTTCAATGGTGGTTGTGTAAGACGAGATAGCGTAACGATCAATGTACTACCTGTCAGTAATATTGGTATCTCAGGAAATACAACCATGTGTTATCCTTACGAAACCAATACCCTTACAGCCGATCCAGGCTATGAATATTACGAATGGTATTTATTGAATGGCGGTTTTGAAATCATCAAAGCCTCTACACCAACAGAAGTATGGACAGGTCCAGTCGAATTAGGCAGGTTCATCGTCAAAGGTTTTAGAAGTACCGACTTATGTCCTGCAACCTCAGATACGATCACCATTACACAAGCAGATTGTATTGATTTAGAATTAGAAAAAACCATTTGTGAAATAGATAATACGCCTAACATTAATGATACGATTAGTTATCAAATCGTTGTTTGTAAT
>JALZWC010000784.1 GCA_023300255.1 Saprospiraceae bacterium
AAAACTAAGCATAGCTGGGCTACGGTTCTTTTTTCAGGACTTCTTAGAGGGAAAAAGGGCAGGTTAAAATGGCTAATTTATTCTTACTCTTTGCCTTACACATAATTAAATAGAACATTCTAAATAGTATCAGAAAATATTCAAGAATTATGATGCACCTATACGATAATACTTGCAACGAATGCGCCCAACTTATTACTAATAGGTACAGCACTTCTTTTTCTATGGGTATTCGGGTTTTTGAAAAAAAACTACGAGCTCCGATTTATGCAATCTATGGATTTGTGCGATTTGCTGATGAAATAGTAGATACCTTTCATGAGCATGACAAAGCTTATTTATTAGGTAAATTTAGAAAAGATACCTATGAAGCTATTGAGCAGGGGATTAGTTTAAATCCTGTATTGCATGCTTTTCAAGAGGTAGTTAGAAAATATAAGATAGAACAAGAATTGATGGATGCTTTTTTAGATAGTATGGAAATGGATTTACATTTTCAGAACTATGAAGACGCGCTCTATCAACAATATATATATGGCTCCGCGGAAGTAGTAGGTTTGATGTGCTTAAGAGTATTCTGTAATGGGGATGCCAGTAATTATGAGCGATTAAAACCTTCTGCCAAAAGTTTAGGTGCTGCTTTTCAAAAGATCAATTTTTTGAGAGATATGAAAAGTGATTTTGATGATAGAGGCAGGGTTTATTTTCCTGGAGTTGACTATACTAATTTTTCGCAAACAGATAAGAACTTGATAGAAGCAGACATAAAAAAAGATTTTGATGATGCCTATGAAGGAATTATTCGCTTACCACAAGGCGCTAAATTTGGGGTCTATCTAGCCTATGTATATTACTTGAATTTATTCAAGAAAATCAAAAAATCTCCTGCTACAAAAGTAGTTAACGAACGCATTAGAGTAACAGATAGAAGAAAAGTATTCCTCTTGTTTAAATCCGCCTTTAAAAGTCGATTAGGGTTAATTAGTTAATTAGAGCGAACGAAAAGTTATTATCGTAATGTGTAAGTACATGAAAAAGATCGTTCTTACGTGTCGGACACCTCCAAAGGTGTCCGACACGTAGTTATCAACTCTCCTTAGAGATATTTATCAATTAAACAGCGCTAGCACTTATAAAACAATAATATACAAGTGTATTTATAGTATTTTTACAACCTATTGTAAAAAGCAACTATTCTCATTATGAAGTTGTTTAAAAATGAATTGATGCATTATTTGCAAGTCATTGATTCCTAGCTACTTCAGCTCTTTTTATTCCCGTAGCTAAGGCTACGAAAAGAAAAAGGAGCTTCGTCCTAGAAACCAAGCACTTACAACTAATTGCAGAATACATTCTTAAACAACTTCTATGAATACTACTGATTTTGATCCAATAGAATCTTTAAATTTCCTTACAAATCGAGTAGGTAGATTACTTACGAGTCGACTAAAGATCATTTTAGGAAGGTCTGATTTTGAGCTTCCTACTCAATGCGCTAGTATTTTAGCAGATTTGTGGAAGCAAGATGGATTAAAGCAACAAGATTTAGCAATTGCAGCAATTAAAGATAAAGCAACGATTGCTAGGGCCTTAAACTTAATGGAAAAACATAATGTTATTGTTCGACGAATAGATGAAAAAGATAAGCGCAAGAAAAAGATTTTTTTGACCTATAAAGGGGTAGAATTGCAACAAAGAATTTGGCTTACTTCTATTGAACTTGGCAAAGAAGCTACTCAAGGTATTTCGAAGGAAGAAGTCGAAATCTGTAAAAAAGTACTAAAAAGCATGTATAATAACCTCAAAAAATAGTTGCGTATGCAACAGTAAGCTATTTTTGACTTCTATTTGCGTTTACTCTGCTTCTTATTAAATAATTTGATTATATATCTACTTTTCGTAAAAATCCAAAAGAATTACCTCAATGAGCTTATTATTTAGAAGAGTAAGTATAGTATTAGGCCTTATTGTATTGGCTGGTGCATACATTGCTTCTCAAAAGTTATCCGAAAAAAAAGCACCTCCCAAGAAGAAAGAAAGTGCAGCACCTGTTCTTAGAGAAGTCGGAGTGTTTAGAGCACAAAATGGTTCTACCACTTCTGATATGGATATTCAGGGTAGTTTAGTTGCTTATAATAAGGTCGATATATTTGCGGAAGTTACAGGAATGTTAGAAAATACAGCTAAACCCTTTAAAGTAGGCTCTTATTTTAAAAAGGGAGAAATTCTGCTAGATATAGAAGATGATGAGGCACGACTTAATATTCTTTCCCAAAAAAGTAGCTTAGTCAATGCCATTACCATAGTTATGCCTGACCTGAAGATAGATTATCCACAAAGTTTTCAACAATGGAAAAATTATCTTGATAACTTTAATGTAGAGACTAGTATTGAAACCTTCCCTAAGCCTATAGATGACCAAGAGAAATACTTTATTGCGACTAAAAATCTAGCATCTCAATATTATTCCATCAAAAGTGCAGAGAAGCGTGTAAGTAAATACACGGTATACGCTCCTTTCTCTGGAGTTATTACAGAGGCGATGATTAACCCAGGATCTTTAGTCCGTGCTGGGCAAAAAATGGGTAGTATGATGGGAACGGGTGACTATGAAATGCAAGCAACAGTAAGTTTAGAAGATCTAAAATATATTACAACAGGTACCAAAGTAAAGCTATACTCAGATGCAGCTGAAGGAACTTGGACAGGAAATGTACGAAGAGTAAGTGATATGATTGACCCGAATACCCAGTCTGTTTTGGTGTTTATTGGTGTCAGAGGAAAAGGCTTGAGAGAGGGGATGTATTTAAAAGGTAAAATGAAGACTAGTGCTGTAAATAATTCGATGACCTTACCTTTAGATTTACTGGTCAATCAAAATCAAGTATATACAGTAATGGATAATACACTTCGGTTACAAAAAGTGGATATATTGAACACGAATGCCACTAATGCTACTGTCCAAGGTATTCCAGACGAAACTTTATTAGTGAAAGAAAAAATGATTGGTGCATTCGAAGGAATGCAAGTTAAAGCGGTAGAATTAACTGCTAGTAAGTAAAGAAGTCAGACCGCTCTTCGGGGCTGTCAGAAGTCAGATCACTACGCTGTCAGATTGCTAACAACTATTAGAAGCATCATGTTGTCAACGTCTTACGTCTGACAGTCCTGGAAGGACGATCTGACCTCTGACCTTGACCTCTAAAAAAATTAAATTTCAACATGAGAGCTCCAATTAATATTTCTTCCAACTTAACCATTAGTCTAAAAATATTCTTTCCAATATTTTGGTTAATTTTCTTTGGATTAACCTTTCTTGCTTTCATTAATAGCACGGAATCTTATATAGGGGGGATGCCAATTAATTGGTTCCGGTTGATGTTGCTTTCCTTTATTGTTACAGGCGCATTGGTGATGTATTTTTCCATCATGAGTTTAAAAAGAGTAGAAGTAGATAAAGAATTCTTTTACGTTACTAATTATAAAGAAACAGCTCGCTACCCTTTTCACAATATTGAAAAAATAGAAGAAGCTTCTTATCTCTTGTTTAGAGTTTTCCATATTACCTTGAGAGAACCTGGCATTTTTGGTACAAAATCTTTCTTTTTAGCTAGTAATAATCGGCTGCAAAGAGCCCTCCACGAAGTACCAGAGATAAATGCGATGATTGTTAAGGATAAATAGAAGTTGTTTAGTAATGTATTCTTAACTTTGTCCGTAACTTTCAGCATGCGCAAGAACCCACCCCAACCCTCCCTTAAAAAGGGAGGGGGACGTCTACGATTGAAAATTTCGTCTTGGAAACATATCTTATCATAAACGAAATATTCAATCGTAGACATCTCCCCCTCTTTTTAAGAGGGGGGCGGGGGGAGTTCCATGGGTATGGTTTTAGAATAGAGAAGCGAGAGCAGAGAATAGAGATGTATTTCGTTTAAAAACAACGAAATGTCGTCTGTTTTTAAACGAAATACATCTCTGCTCTCTATTCTCTACTCTCTATTCTTTTTGATATATACCTTAACTAAACCATGGCAACACCTAAAACAGTAGCCTTTCATACCTTGGGTTGTAAGCTCAATTTTTCAGAAACATCTGCCATTGCTCGGCAGTTTGAAGGGGCAGGCTATGGGGCAGTGAAATTTAAAGAAGGAGCAGATATTTATGTAATTAATACTTGTTCTGTAACAGATTTCGCAGATCGAAAATGTCGGAAGGTCGTCCGCCAAGCACTAAGGAATTCTCCAAGCGCTTTTGTAGTCGTAACAGGATGTTATGCGCAATTAAAGCCAAAAGAGATTGCTGAAATACCGGGGGTAGATTTGGTATTAGGAGCAGCAGAAAAATTTAGAATATTAGACTATATAGATGATTTATCAAAAGCACCAGATAAAGGGATGGTGCAAGCTGGAGATATCAAAGAAGCGAATAGCTTTACGAACGCTTTTTCCTTTGGAGATCGAACCCGTTCGTTTTTAAAAGTACAAGATGGCTGTGATTACAAATGTTCTTTTTGTACGATTCCATTGGCTAGAGGAAAGAGTCGAAGTGATACTGTTGAGCAAGTGATAGAGAATGCAGAGAAAATTGCGGAGATGGGCGTAAGAGAGATTGTTTTGACAGGAGTAAATCTAGGAGATTTCGGAAATGGTACAGCAGTAATTGAAGGCGTAAAACCTAAGAAAGAGGCAATGTTTATTGATCTAATAAAGGCATTGGATCAAGTAGAGGGAATTGACCGTTTTAGAATATCTTCCATAGAACCGAATTTGTGTACAGATGAAGTGATTGAATTTGTAGCACAGTCTAATCGCTTTGTGCCGCACTTTCATATTCCTTTGCAATCAGGTAATAATAAGCAATTGAAAGCAATGCGTAGGCGCTATAAGCGAGAACTATATACAGAGCGGGTAGCTAAAATTAAAGCGCTAATGCCTCACTGTTGTATTGGTGTAGATGTAATTGTTGGTTTCCCTGGAGAGACCGCAGAAGATTTTAAAGAGACCTATGAATTCCTAAACGACATGGATATATCTTACCTACATGTCTTCACTTATTCAGAGCGACCGAATACCTTAGCTTATGAAATGGAAGAGGTCGTTCCAGTACATATAAGACGAGAACGAAATGAAATGCTCCGTATTTTATCTCTAAAAAAGAAGCGATTTTTTTATGAACAATTTATTGGGCAAGAAAGAACTGTCTTGTTTGAAAAACATAAGGATAAAAGCTTGATGAGTGGTTTTACAGATAATTATTTAAAAATAGAATTGCCGTATAATCCAGAAATGATTAATGAGTTGGGTAAAGTAAAGTTGGCAACTATTAATGAAGAAGGCAATTTTGAGGTAGGAAGTTTGGTAGCTGTTGATGGTTGAAATTGTTTGACGGTTTGATTATTTACGGGACGTTGACCATAGTCATCTAAGCATCTAAAAATGTACAATCTCAATCCCTTCCACCGTCTCTTCAAACCATTTTACAGGTTTTTGAACCTTATCTCCAGTCTGCGTGTCGCATTTAAAAAACAAATAATATAATTGCCTATTGCCTTTAATTCGACTGAATAGATATTCAAGGCGTTCTTTACTTTTCTCTGGCTGGCCATATAACGCATGTAATCTCCAGCAATAGTAGGCTTCATCATGCACTTCCGTAACCGTCAATAAGACCTCATCTTGGATAAATTTTTCTAAAAACTTACGAGCATAAACCCCGTGATGTTTTGACCAATCTCTAGGCGTATTCTTATCCTCAATACTTTTAAAAGTATCATGCACAAAAGTGATTATTCGCAATTGTCGACGCATTTCTATCGAAATATCTAATTTATCAACATTTGCTAAAACTTCTGGTATGTGGTAAAGTACCTTTCCTTCAGGATGTCCATATCTAGGCGTCCCATACATTAATCCAATCTGAAAGTCAGGGTCAGCTACGAATTGACGTTCCAATTCCGTCTCTGGCTTAAGAATAGCTGTTATTTGATCTTCAGATATTTTTTTATTCATTATTCGTTAGAAAACGTGACTAGTAGTGCTTTTGTTTAGTCTCTTATTATAGGATACTAACTTTCTATACGGGAAAGTTAATTTCTTGTTAAGGTAAAAACATGCTAAAACGAAGTTGAGGGTCAAGCGTTATTTTTAGACATAGAATTCATACACTCTAAATTAAAGTGCAAATTTCTAATGTTTTCCGTACTAAACCAAGATTAAGTAATGAAAAATATATTCTCTCTTGTTTTTGCTGGTATTATTGGAGGATTAATAACCCTTGGTGGGTTTCAGTTATTAAATCCAGTCAATAATATAGAAAGTCCTAAAGTTAAGCAAGTTAATACGATACCACTAACAAGTCAAGTAGCAGCTGCTTCTTTAGATTTCACATTAGCAGCTAATAGAACAATGCCTACGGTAGTTCATATAAAAGCTTCTAAAGGTCCTACGACTACTTCTTCTAGAAGTAGAGAAAATGATTTTGGGAGTATGTTGGAAGATCTTTTAGGAGGTGGAGGATTTGGTGGCCCTAAAGGAGAGCAAAAAGGATCAGGTTCTGGTGTAATTGTTTCTCAAGATGGATATATTGTTACCAATAGTCATGTGGTTGATTATGCGGATGAATTAGAAGTAACGCTATATGATGACCGTACATTTAAAGCAAAAAAAATAGGTGTTGATAAAAAAACAGATTTAGCAGTATTAAAAATTGATGCGACTAATCTTCCTATTATTAAATATGGTGATTCTGATAGAGCTAAAGTAGGAGAATGGGTTTTAGCAGTTGGAAATCCATTTGATCTAACGTCTACAGTGACTGCTGGAATTATTAGTGCGAAGGGTAGGGATATTGATATTATCAGAGAAAAAGGAGCTATTGAAGATTTTATTCAAACAGATGCAGCCGTAAATCCTGGTAATAGTGGTGGCGCATTGGTAGACTTAGAAGGTAATTTAATAGGAATCAATACAGCTATTTATTCTCCTGGATTTGGTGGTACTTTTACTGGTTATGCTTTTGCGATTCCATCTAATATGGTGGAAGAGGTGACCTCAAATATTATTAAACACGGAGGCCCTAGAGGAATGTTAGGAATTAGTGTACAGGATGTAGATAAAGAATTAGCTGTAGAGAAAAAACTTTCTGTCAATTCTGGTGTTTACATTGCAGAAGTAGTAGACGGAGGTGCTGCACAATATGCTGGCTTATTACCAAATGATGTGATCATTGAAGTAGACGGTCAGACTGTTAAGGATGCACCAGCATTAATAGCTATTGTTGACAAAACTAAAATTGGTGAAATTTTAGAATTGAAAGTAAATAGAAATAACCGTACAAAGAATATACAAGTGGCTTTGAAAGCTAAATAAAACTATAATTTTCTCAAATAGATTTGTCCTAGCAGTTACAATTTGAGAAATAAAGATATATAAGAGACTTGTTTAAAGTTGGTTTTTCGTTTTGTTTTGATACGCCTACCTCTCTAAGAGGTAGGCTTTTTTTTTGATTAATCGTTAAAGTTAATTGTTCTCCTTATCTTTGAGCATTCAAATTTTGCCTACCTTTAGTTTCATAAAAAAACATCTTAGGAATACCAAAAATAGTTTTACCACCTAGGTATATAGGACACATAGTAAAGCAAATCTATGTGTCCTATGTACCTCTGTGGTAAAATACAAACTGTTTGGTTATCTAAAGTGTTGCGCCACTTAGTTTCTAATTTATTATAATAATTCAATGAACAACCGCATTCTCCAATTAGGGCTTTTTATGAGTCTTAGCACTCTCCTGCTACTAACCAGTTGTAAACACGAATACCAACAAATGGTAGATCGAGAATTGGCCAGTGGCGTACGCAACGATAGTCTTTTTTTAGATATTCACTTTGGGATGGACAAAAAAGAGTTTTTTGAATTGTGTTGGGATCTGAATAAAAAAGGTCTCTTACGACAGGGGAATAAGAATGTGACCGTGCAATTCGATATGAATATTAAGGATAAAAAAGCAATAGTAGATTTCTATCCAGACTTTCATCAAGGTAAAATTTACCAAATGCCCGTCACCTATAGTTACCAACATTGGTCGCCTTGGCTAAAGCATTTTTGGTCAGATACACTGCAATTGGAATTAGTAGATATCTATGAAAAAACCTATGGCGAATTTTTGGCTATTGAGCACCCTAAATTAGGAAATGCTTTTGTGCGAGTAGATGGGAATCGTAGAATTAGTATCTATAAAAAAGGAGATCAAGAAGTTCGAGTTATTTTTACGGATTTAATTACAGAATCTAAAGTACCAAAAATAGATCCTTCTTTGGCGGATAAAAATTTACCTGTTTGGTTACGGGAAACTAAATAAAATTTTAAACCACATAGGTACATAGGTCACATAGGTTTGTTTAACTATTGTGGCCTATGTACCTATGTGGTTTTTTATTTACAATCAAAGCGGTTTGCTTTGGACTAAGAACTAGAATAAATATTGAATCTATGAGATTATTTACACTCTTATTATTTACACTCTTATTAATAGTATTTCTATTTAGTTGTAAAAGTGATGACGTAAATAAAATAACAGGCCCACCACTTTTTACTACCTTAAATAGTACCCAAACAGGTATCGACTTCATCAATCAATTAGATTATAATAAGGATTTCAACATCTATACTTATCGTAATTTTTACAATGGCGGTGGGGTGGCTATTGGCGATGTAAACAACGATGGCTTGATGGATATTTATTTTACTGCCAATATGCAAGCTAATAAGTTGTACCTAAATAAAGGCGACTTCCAGTTTGAGGATATAACAGAACAGGCAAAGGTTGGCGGCACGCGTGCTTGGTCCACAGGAGTGACGATGGCAGATGTAAATGGAGATGGTTGGCTGGATATATACGTATGTAATTCGGGTGATTTAGATGGAGATAACAAACAAAACGAATTATTCATTAACAACGGAAATATAGAAAATATTAGTTTCACAGAACAGGCGGCAAGCTATGGTATTGCAGATAAAGGCTATGGCACCCACGGCGTATTTTTTGATTATGATAAAGACAATGATTTAGATTTATATCTACTTAATAATTCCTACCGCTCGATTTTCGATTTCAATTTAAAAATAAAACAAAGACCTATTAGAGATGAATTAGGAGGAGATAAATTCTTTAAAAACGAGGGTGGACAATTTGTTAATTTTAGTGAAGAAGCAGGTGTGTATGGAAGTGAAATTGGTTTTGGCTTAGGCGTAACGGTTGGGGATGTTAATAGAGATGGCTGGTTGGATATGTTTATCTCCAATGACTTTTTCGAGCGGGATTATCTATACATGAACCAGAAGGATGGTACTTTCAAAGAAGACCTAGAAAGCCAAATGCTGTCTTTAAGTGGAGCCTCTATGGGGGCAGATATGGCGGACATTAATAATGATGGCTATCCTGAAATATTTGTAACAGAGATGTTGCCAGAAGATGACGCACGCTATAAAACGAAAATGACTTTTGAAAATTGGGATAGATATCAATACAATGTGGAAAACGGCTACTACCATCAGTTTACTAGGAATATGATGCAGTTGAATAATGGAGATGGCACTTTTAGTGAGATTGGTCGGTTGTTAGGAGTCGAAGCATCTGATTGGAGTTGGGGTGCATTAATTGCAGATTATGACAATGATGGTTTGAAAGATTTATATGTTTGTAATGGGTTGTATAAAGATATTATCGACCAAGATTATATCAATTTTATTTCTAATGAAGAGGTCGTAAAACAAGTGGTAACGAAAGAAGGCGTAAATTTTAAAAAACTAATTGACACCATTCCATCTACGCCTATCTCTAATTATTTATTTCAAAATCAAGGAGATTTATCTTTTAAAAATAGAGCTGCTGATTGGGGTTTAGCTACTCCTTCTCACTCTAATGGTTCTGCTTATGCGGACTTAGACAATGATGGAGATTTGGATTTAGTAGTGAGTAATGTAAATGCTGCCGCTTCTATTTTTAAAAATGAAACCAACACCTTAACGAATAATAATTATTTAAAAGTCCAATTAGTTGGAGAAGGAAATAATACAATGGCTATAGGTGCCAATGTTACAGCTAAAGCTAACGGACAAACTTTTTATATTGAGAATATTCCTATCAGGGGTTTTCAATCCTCTGTAGATTATCGCCCTAATTTCGGGTTAGGAACTATTGAACAGGTAGATTCTTTAATCGTTCGATGGCCGAATGATAAAGTAACCATTCGTACCAATGTATCGGTAAATCAAACGCTTACACTTAGTCAAGTGGAAGCAACGAACCAAGCAGTTGCTTTTGCAAAAGCAAAAAAGACTACGCCTCTATTTGAAGAAAAAACAAATACGCTACCTTGGTCTTATACACACAAAGAAAATCGCTTTGTAGATTTTGATAGAGATCGTTTATTGTTTCACATGCTATCTACAGAAGGACCAAAGATTGCAAAAGGCGATGTGAATGGTGATGGCCTTGAAGACTTTTTTATAGGTGGTGCTACTAACAGTGCAGGTGCCTTATTTGTGCAACAAGCAGACGGAAATTTTCAATCTACGAATCAAGATTTATTTGCTAGAGATGCCATTTCAGAAGATACGGATTGTGTGTTATTTGATGCAGATAATGATGGTGACCAAGATCTCTATGTGGCTCACGGAGGCAGTGAACATTTAAATAACTCTCAAACTTTAATTGATCAATTATACATTAATGATGGTCAAGGTAATTTTAAAAAGTCTCCTCAGTTCTTGCCAACCTTTAAATATGAAAGTTCTTCTTGTGTGCGAGCAGGAGATTTTGACAAGGATGGCGACCAAGATTTATTCGTCGGTATTCGGGTTGCACCAGGATTATATGGCCAACCAACCAATGGCTATATTTTAATGAATAACGGCAAAGGACAATTTGCAAATGTCACCAAAAAAATAGCCCCGCAATTATATAATGCGGGTATGATAACGGATGCCTTGTGGTTAGATTATGACCAAGACGGAGATGAAGATTTAATGGTCGTAGGAGAGTGGATGGCGATCAAAGTTTTTCAAAACACAAAAGGTCGATTTAAAGAAGTTGGCAAGCAAGCTGGTTTAGCCAATACTAGTGGTTGGTGGAATTGTCTTAAAGCAGGGGATTTCGACAAGGATGGCGATATGGATATAGTAGTGGGCAATCACGGACTCAATACGCGCTTTGCAGCAAGTATTGAAAAGCCGCTTCAATTAACCGTCAATGATTTTGATCGTAATGGCACCCCTGAACCTATTCTAAGTCAATACAATGGAGACAAAGCCTATCCTTTGATTTTGAGACATGACTTGGTTATGCAATTACCAGGGCTCAAAAAAAAGTACTTAAAATATTCCAATTATAAAGAACAAACGATTCAAGACATCTTCCCAAAAGAAGCCTTACAAGGAGCGATTCATAAAGAGGTACAACAACTAGCTTCTTCCTTATTAATCAACCAAGGAGATGGCACTTTTATAGTTCAGGACTTACCAAAGGAGGCACAGTTGTCACCTACCTATGGATTATTGGTAGAGGATTTCGATAAAGATGGTCGTCTAGATATTTTACTAGGTGGAAACCTACATGGTGTAAAACCAGAAGTGGGTCGCTATGACGCGAATTATGGCTTGCTTTTAAAAGGGCGAGGGGATGCTAGTTTTGAACCCGTCTTATCTAAAGATTCTGGCTTTGCTACTAAAGGGCAGGTGAGAGATATTACCACAGTTAATGTTGGTGGGGAACGATTAATTTTGGTTGCTAAGAATAATGAGCAGATGCAGGTGTTTGGTTCTAATTAGACATAATTCAACCTGTCTGCGTCAGGCAGGCACGGAGCTAAGTAAGTGGACAAAATAAAGGACAGAATAGATATTTTTTAACCACATAGGTACATAGGTCACATAGGTATTATTCTCTATGTGGCCTATGTACCTATGTGGTTAAAAAAATACGTTTAATTTTTGTCCAAGTACTTACTTAACAAAAACGGACGGACGAATACTAAAAGAATATTGATATACTTTAGCAGGAATAGTATATTCCTCGTGTACCAATCGACCCCAAGAAGTATCTCCTCCAAGTCCCATTTGTAAATGATCTATATTCCATTGCACTTCTTTACCAGTCTGTATATAAGCGCCATGCTTGGAAGTTACAGGCACCAAACCAGAAGCAGAAATACCACCATCCTTGCCAGCCACAAAATCTAATTCAGAATTACTAAAAGGCCAAACACTACCATTCAATAATTGATGATCCGTTGGCTGCACCTGAATACTTAAATCTTTCGAAGATAACTCCATCCATCGCAGGTCTGTTTTATTACCCGTTTCCTGAGGACGAGAATAACGATGAAATTGATCTTGAATTTCTCCTTTATGGATACTTATTTTACCTGCAGTTTTTCTATCCCAATATGTTTCTTGTGGGCCTCTGCCATACCAAGAAGTGGAGGTGTAGCCAGCAGGCAAATTTAGAGAAACACCTATTCTTGGAATATTTGGAAGCGTATCTTTTAGTGGCTGAAAATGATAATCTACTAGCATCGTCCCATTAGGAACAATCGTATAAGCTATTCTTAATTGAGCTATGTTTTTAGGTAAACTATAATCGAGCGTATAAGTGATTCCCTTACTTGTTTTTTCAGGTTTTCTTACTAGGGTACTAGTCGAATTAGTAGTGGCCTCTTGCCATATACTAGCCCACTCCTGCATACCATTTCCCAAATCATTGTCTGTAGGTGCTCTCCAGAAATTTGGTTGAATAGGTTCTTTAGTGATTAACTTATTTTGATAGGACCAATGAATTATTTCTCCTGTAGTTTTGTTAATCTTTAAATCAGTATCCTTGGTTTTAATTTGGTAAAAAGTCTTTTTGTTTTTTATTTTTATTCTACCGTTTTTATTATTTGTCAATAAATTTAAAGTAGGTTTTTGTATAACGAATTGTTCAAATGCTAACTCGTGATTCGCGGCTAATAAACCTGTTTTTTCTTTTGTCAAAATTTCCACATGTAAGACATATTCTTTTTCTTTAGAAAACTTTTTTAATGGAGGCTGGAATCTTTCTTTTGCCTGTGCCTCTATAAATACACTTTCTACTTCCCCATTTTGAATAGCAATTCCATTCTCTAGCAATTGCCATTCTAAATAAACGCTTTCTAAAGGCGCAAAGAAATTTTTGTTTTCTATTATCAAACTGTTAGAATTGCCTTCCCATTCAAATCCCACACTTTGATATACCTTTTTTACTTCCGATAAGTGAGGGTGAGGCTTTCTATAAGGATCAACTAAACCATTATTCAAAAAATTACCATCAGTTGGCAAGTCAGGGTGATAGTCGTGCCCGTAGGCTAAAAAAGTTGCTCCATTTTCATCTTGGTATTCCAAAGACTGATCTACCCAATCCCATATAAAACCTCCTTGTAGTACGGGGTATTTTTCGAGAACGTCCCAGTAGTCTTGTAGATTCCCAACAGAATTTCCCATCGCATGTGCATACTCAATCATAATGCTTGGTTTCGTTGGCGTACCTTCTGCATAGTCAATCAATTTTTTAAAAGGGGGATACATTGGACAAAAAATATCCGTATAAGATTCTTTACCCGCAGGCTCGTACTGTACTGGGCGAGTTGTATCTTGTTTTTTTAACCAAGCATAAGTGGCTCTAAAAATATCGCCTTCCCCAGCTTCATTCCCTAAGGACCAAATGATAATAGAAGGATGGTTTCTGTCTCGATAATACATTCTTTGGGTCCGATCTAAATGGGCAGGTAACCAAGACATTTCATTACCTATTTGAGTAGCTTCATCTATGGCTAATGGGTGGCTTTCAATGTTGGCTTCATCTATCACGTATAAACCATACTTGTCGCAGAGATCATACCAATAAGGATCATTGGGGTAATGGCTACTTCTCACTGCATTAATGTTGTTTTGCTTCATTAAGGCAATGTCTAGCTCCATTGATTCTTTTGAAACAACATGCCCCGTATGAGGATCTGTTTCATGTCGATCTACGCCCTTAATATAAATCGCTTTTCCATTAACTAATAGCTGGTTGTTTTCAATACGGACATTTCTAAAACCAATAGTTTTAGATATAAATTCATTATTAGCAGCCTTATCAGGATCAATTAGTTGAATGGCTAGCTGATAACAATTTGGCAATTCTGCCGACCATTGCTTTACGTTAGGAATCAAATTTTCTATGGTTACCAATAAACTATCATTCGCTGGAATCTCTAAATTTTTAAGTTCTGTAAATAGTACTTCGCCTTGATCTAATAATTGAATTTTCAATCGTCGCAACGCAGTTTCCTTCGTCGTATTTCCTACAGTCGTTGTAGTACTAAATAGTCCATTTTGATAAGCCCCGTCTAAGTCTGCTATTACCTGTATATCCGATACACTTACCTTCGGCTGTGCATACAAATACACGTCTCGCTCAATCCCACTCATCCGTAACATATCTTGGCTTTCCAAATAACTGGCATCACTCCAACGGTACATTTGGATAGCAATTAGATTTTCCCCTTCTTGTAGATAAGAATTAATTAAAAAATCAGCAGGTGTTTTAGATCCTTGAGAATAGCCTACAAACTGACCATTGATATATAAATACATAGCAGATTTGGCACCTGCAAAATGTAGGATAACATCTTCCCCCTCCCAATTCTCCTGTAAAGTAAATCTATGCCGATAAGTACCTACTGGATTATAATCGCTTGGCGCATCGGGCCACTTTGTGGTAAAAGGATATCGTTCATCTAAATAAATGGGATGATCATAGCCTTCGACTTCCCAATTCGAAGGAACGGGAATGGTCTCCCAGTCACTATCTTCTAAATTAGGCTCATAGAAATCAACTATCCTATCCTTTGGAGAACGCACCCAATTAAATTTCCAATCTCCGTTTAAAGATAAGTATCGCTTAGAGTCAGCCAAATTATTTGCCGCTGCTAATGCCATCGTTTCATAAGCAAAAAAGTCTGCACGAGGCGCTAATTTATTAATGCCAAATACGGTATGGTCACTATGAAACTCTTGCCCAATGAGCTTATTCGATGAGCTACTAAAAAAGAGAATTAATATTAAGAGATACTTATTTTTCATAAGAGGAACTTATTTTTTGTTCGTACTGACTTTATCTTTTACCTTTAAGATTAAAGATATAACAAAAAATGAAAGTATTAGGCTTGTTCTCTAATAACACATTAATTAATCAACTATGACAACAAGAAGATCATTTATAAAAAATATAACCTGGGCTAGTGCCGCAATATCAATAGCTGGCTGCACCAATCAACCAAGGCCAATGGCTAACAAAGTAGTTGAAAAAGAATTAAAAATCTCCCTAGCTCAATGGTCCCTCAACAGAGCCTTTTTTGCGAAGGAATTAGATCCTAATGACTTTGCTAATATTGCTATCAAAGAATATGGTATATCTGCTATAGAATTTGTTAATGCGTTTTATAAAGAGCAAGCTGAAGAAGAAATCTTTTGGACGACTATGAAAGAACGCTCTGATAATGCAGGTGTGAAAAATTTACTAATCATGGTGGATGAGGAAGGCGACCTAGGGAACACCAATGATTCAGAAAGAAAAACAGCCGTAGAAAACCACTACAAATGGGTGCATGCAGCAAAACTATCAGGCTGTCATTCTATTAGGGTCAACGCTTTTGGAGAAGGCGAGAAAGCGACAGTACGTGCTGCCTTAGTAGATGGGATGGGGCAATTAGCCAATTATGCAGCAAAAGAAAATATTAACGTTATTATTGAAAATCATGGCTTATTTAGTTCTGATGGAAAATTCATTGCAGGTATTATGAAAGAGGTCAATTTACCTAACTTTGGTACATTGCCAGATTTTGGCAACTGGTGTACAAATGCTAAATGGGGCAGTACACAAAAAAATAAATGCGAAGAAGTTTATGATCGCTATCAAGGTGTAAAAGATTTCCTACCTTATGCTAAAGGTGTTAGCGCAAAGTCTTATAATTTTAATACCGAAGGAGAAGACACCATTATCGATTATCAGAAAATGTTGAAAATCGTTAAGGGTTCTGATTACGATGGTTATATAGGTATTGAATATGAGGGCGAAGATTTGGGGGAACCAGAAGGTATACGAATGACGAAGGCCCTGATGGAAAAGGTTTGGGCTA
>JALZWC010000785.1 GCA_023300255.1 Saprospiraceae bacterium
AATGATGCAGATATGTTTTTTTCCAGAGGATTGCCATTATGGACGAATCGCACCTTTGCAGAGCATAATGCTAACGGGCCTAATAATATGTTTTTACGTTTGTTACAGGAAGGACATCCTGATTTTTTACAAGACTTTGCAGATCGAGCTTCTTTATTGATGGATTATAATGGTGCTTTAACACCTTCCACCTTGGGAAATCATATAGATGAATTGGTGGCCACCATAGAGCAAAGCATTATCGGAGAAGCTGCAAAATGGTCAGATGATAGTAGCGAAAATCCCCAACAATGGCGAGAAAGAATAGATGCTTTTAAAATGAATATGGTCGATGTAAGAAGAGATGTTGTGATTGCACAAATGAAAAAAACGGGACTATATCCGAATCTCAACCCTACTATATTTTCTGTTCCTGAAGGTCTTGTAAGTATAAACTCACCGCTAGATATTACTAATGCTAATAGCAATGGAGAGATCTATTATACCTTAGATGGAACAGACCCAAGAGGTACGGGAGGGATCATTAATTCGACGGCTATCAGCTATCAAGGCACCCTAAGCCTAACCGAAGGAGTCACACAAATAAACGCGCGTATCAAAGGAAAAGAAACCATTTACTCTAAAACAAATATTGCCTTAAATAAGCCTGTTACTGTTTCGCGTCAATTAGTTGAACGTCCAGTAGGCTTTACAAATGACGGTCAAATTCGGGGTGTTTATATAGATTCTTCGGCGGTTAGAATATATAATAATACAGATGGTAACCCTTGGATCGAAATAGATTTGGAAACGGTACAAGATATTGACCTAGTGAGATTTTGGGAACGTTCTGAATCTGCCTTAAATCTTGGTCTAGATCGACCTTATATTTTTATTTCCGACCAAGCTTTTACTTCAGAATTAGCAAGTGAACTAGAAATTGATCCCAATGTACAGACATTTAGATATGAAGGCAATGCTGCCGATATATTTGAAATGTCCGTCAATACGCAGGGACGTTATGTACGCGTTATGTTCGATCAAACGACTATTTTCTTTTGTTCTGAATTTGAAATTTTCCAAATTGATGATACTCCTCAAGTTAAAGATATCTGGAGCACAATGGTGCCACAAACTTATTATACCAATCAGGATTACACTAATATCGTCATCAATGAAATTATGTATTTTCATGATGGCAACTGCGCTGCAACGGATTCCTCGGAATTAGATTATATAGAATTGTATAACAAAGGCACAAAAGCCATTGATTTATCAGGTAGCAGTTTTGTAGATGGTATTTCTTTTGAATTTCCATATCCAACGATTCTTCAAGCAGGGGCTTTTTTAGTCTTGGCTGAAAATAGTCAAGAATTTGAAACCGTCTATGGTTTTGTGCCATACGATCAATATGAAGATGGACTCAATAATAACGGAGAAAAAATTGTATTGTCTGATTTACTTGGAAACCGCATAGACTCCCTTACCTACAATAACAAAAATCCTTGGGATGAACATCCCGATGGGAATGGCACTTCTCTCGAACTATTACATCCAAGCTTAGAGAATGCCGATCCTTTAAGTTGGTTTCGTTCCGACAATTCTTGTGGTACGCCAGGTCAAGTGAATAGCCGAGTTTGTGATCAGGTAGCAACACCAATAGTTATTACGGAAATCAATTACAATTCAGATAATGATAATTTTGATGCAGGTGATTGGATAGAGTTGTATAATCCAAATCCTTCAGCTGTTGATTTATCAGCTTGGACTTTCTATGATAACGGGAATGCTTTTGTGATACCTCAAGGAACAAGTATTCCTCAAGATGGCTATTTAGTTTTGGTAGAAGACCTCGACTTTTTTACTACTGCTTTTCCATCTGTCAACAACAATTTATTAATTGGAAATATAGGTTTCACCTTAAGTAATAAAGGCGAACGTATTTCTTTATTTAATGAAAATAAATGCCTTTCAGACTATGTCATCTATAATGATAAAGCACCTTGGCCAATCACACCAGATGGTGGCGGATCCACATTAGCTTTAATAGATCCTGCTTTGGATAATGCGCTTGCTCCTTATTGGAAAGCGTCGGATGAATTAAGTGGAGATTTTATTCATGGTTCGCCAGGAAGATCGAATTTATGTGCTGGTCTTACGAATACCATTGTGTTCAGTCAAATCAATAGTAGTTCAGATGATGCAGAAGAAAAATTATATGATGGTTCTGTTTCTATTTCTAGCTTAGATTTAGATATAGTAAATGATGAAGACGTGGTTTATACCGTAGGTCTTCGATTCCAGAATATCGACATTCCTCAAGGTGCTACGATAACAAGTGCGGTAATAGCATTTGCAGCAGATGAAGTGAATACGGTTGCTACGAGTATTACAATCAAAGGAGAAAATATTGATAATGCGCCAAGCTTTACAGTAAGCAATAATAATATCACTAGTAGAGCGACAACAACAAATAGTGCTACATGGGAGCCAGAATCTTGGGAAGCGATAGGAGTAAATGGCATTGATCAGCATACCGTTGATTTGTCAAACATTGTTCAAGAAATAGTAGATAGACCTGGTTTTGTTGCAGGCAATGCAATCGCTTTAATCATGGACGGTAGAGGAATACGGACCGCTGAATCTTTTGACGGTTCTCCTGATCTCGCTCCTAAATTATGGATTACGTACTCTTCCGGAAATTGTGGCGTACAAGCAAAAGTATTACTAGAAGGCTTTTATGATGCAGGGACTCAAGAGATGCATACGAAATTACAAGACAAAGGGCTATTGCCAATGGGACAACCTTTTAATACAGCTCCGTGGAATTATGCA
>JALZWC010000786.1 GCA_023300255.1 Saprospiraceae bacterium
GATGCAGGCGTAATCCAAAGGAATAGCGAGCGGTTGTCCATGAAAATTACCCCCACTAATCGTTAGGGACTCATTGATAATAACGGGGTTATCCGTCACCGAATTTAGTTCTACTTCTACTAAGTCTTTTAAATGAAGCCAACTAGTCCGAGACGCCCCATGCACCTGTGGCATACACCGCAAGGAATAGGGATCTTGCACCCGATCACAATTTTCATGAGATTGACCAATTGCAGAATCTTGCAGTAATTGGCGAATTCGCTGTGCCACATGCTTATTGCCTTTATAAGGTCGTAATTGATGCAATTCCGCCATAAATGGACTTGCAGATCCTAATAAACCTTCTAACATAAGTGCGCCTATCAAATCTGCCTGACTTAGACAGCTATGTAACTTTTCGACTACTTTCACAGCATAGGCCGCAATGAATTGTGTTCCATTGATTAAAGCCAAGCCTTCTTTTGCACCTAATGAAATGGATTGGATATTTTCTTTTTCAAACATCAAAGACGTAGGCATTTCTACTCCTTTATAGATCACTTTTCCTAGACCTATTAAGGGCAAAAATAAATGTGCCAAAGGCGCCAAGTCACCCGAAGCACCAACAGAACCTTTTTCTGGAACAACAGGAATAACATCTTGCGTGATATGCCATTGAATACGCTCTAAGGTAGACAAAGCTATCCCAGAAAAGCCTTGTGCTAAGGAATGTATTTTTAATATCAGCATTAATTTAGCTACCTCTTTTGGGATCGGATTCCCTACTCCTACACTATGGCTTTTCAAAATATTATATTGTAAAGTAGCGGTGTCTTCAACGGATATCATCGTACTACATAGCGGACCAAATCCAGTATTAATTCCATAGACGGCCTCCTTTCCTTTGGCTATTCGTTCAACAATAACTCGACTAGCTTTTACTTTTTTTATACAATTTTGGCTGAGGACTCCAGTCAATTGCCCTCTTGCAATTTCAAGGGCTTTTCCTGCGGTAAGGTGATCTTCTCCATATAAAAAAGAGGACTTCATGGTTTATGGTTTTTTTCTAAGATTAAATTTTTTATGAGATTCAGGCGTTCTTCTTCGACCTCTATGAGGTCGGTATATTCAAATTATAATTTTTCTAACCTATTGAGACCATGCCCCTAAAAGATTGTAAAAGGAGCGTAGCTTCGGCCCTGTCTGTAGTAAAAGATACTTGATCGGGAACTAAGGAGCGTAGCTTCGGCCCTGTATCTACATCAAACAACAGTTATATCCGAGAGTACTATTTCTTAAGAACTGATTATCAAAGTATCTGTCTTATTTATTAAGTTGACACCTATGCTCAGAGAGGTCGCACTTTACAATTTGCAACTTCTGATTCATATTATTCTTTGTTCTCCATTAATTATAAAGCGTACTAAACAAATCTAAAATTATACTTACTTTTGATAACCACAAAGTCTATTTCTATATCAATTGATAACTATGAGTAATCACATAGATCTTAAATATTTGCAGTCTTTTCAAGTACTAGCTCAAGAATTACATTTCCGAAAAGCAGCTGAAAAGTTATTTATTTCTCAACCTGGCTTGAGTAAGCAAATTCAGCATTTAGAAATACAGCTTGGTGTTTCCTTGCTAGAGCGGGATCGCAGAAATGTTCGATTGACGCCTTGCGGAGTATATCTGAAAACCCGAGCTACCTTTTTATCAGGTTTTTTAGAGCAAACAGTTAGCCAAATTAAGATAATAGAGGCGGGCCTAGAAGGAGAAATCAGAATTGGTTTTGTAGGTTCTGCTATGCAAAAAGTCATCCCTGAATTAATAAAAAAATGTACAGCTAGTTTTCCAACTATCAATTTTGTATTTGATGAAATGTCTAACAAAGCGCAGTTAACCGCCCTACAAAACAATCAAATAGATTTGGGATTCGTACGACTGAAGGAAGTTCCAAAACCCATTCTTATACGGCCAATACAAGAAGAACAGTTCGCCCTAGTCGTTCCAAAAAACCACCCTATTAAGCCTTCCAATTTCAAAACGATCCGACAATTACAGAAGGAACCTTTTATCCTTTTTTCAAGTGATTATAGCTCTACCTATTATAACAATATCATGAGTATATTTTCGGATGCGGAATTTGAACCAAAAGTTTCGCACAAGTCAATCCATGCGAATACGATATTTAGGTTAGTAGAAAATGGCTTAGGGGTCGCTATTGTCCCATTTTCACTTACCCTAGACGTAGAGAGAGCAATCGCTATCCAAGTAATTAAACTCCATAAAATTAGACAGCGAGCCATATTATCCATAGTCTGGAGAAAAGATCAACACTTTCCAGCTTTGGAAAAAGTGATGCAATTTCTGTAAAATTTATTATTGTTTCTAAAGTTTCAGAAAAAATTGAAAGTTTAAATTTTTATACGTATTTTTGGGTATATTTAAACTATTAAATCGCAACGCTATCAATAACGTCATGAGGTCTACATCATAAGTCTGACATCTGACAGTCAAACGAAGTTAACGATCTGACTTCTGACTTCTGACTTCTAAAAAAAATATATGCTCGCATCTATCGCTTTTTATCAAAATGAATTTAATCAATATTTAAATAAAAAAGTTCAGGTTAAAGCTCCTGAAAGTCTGTATCAGCCAATCTCCTATATCCTCAATAGTGGTGGCAAACGATTACGTCCTGTGTTGACACTAATGACTGCAGAATTATATGGTACTTCTTATACAAAAGCATTAGATGCAGCATTGGCTATCGAAATTGCTCATAATTTCACTCTGGTCCACGATGATATTATGGATAATGCACCTATCCGACGTGGGAAAGAAACGATTCATACTAAATGGAACTTGAATACGGCCATTCTTTCTGGCGATATGATGTTGGTACAAGCTTATCAATTGTTTGAAAATTATGAAGGTCGGATATTTAAGGACTTATTTAAATTATTCAATAAGACTGCTTTGCAAGCCTGTGAGGGGCAACAATATGATATAGATTTTGAACGACAAAAAGCTGTTAGTGAAGCAGCCTATCTAACAATGATTGAATCTAAAACAGCTATTGGTTTAGCTACCTGTATGCAAATGGGGGCTATTGTTGCAGAAGCAAGTGAAGCAGATATACATAATTTAGGATTGTTTGGTAAAAATCTAGGAATGGCCTTTCAATTACAAGATGATTATCTAGATGTTTTTGGTTCTGCCAGTACTTTTGGAAAAGCAATCGGAAAAGATATTGTAGAGAATAAAAAGACCTATTTATATATTAAGGCCTTAAGTAATTTACCTACAGAAAAAGCCAAGCAATTAGAAGCATTATACGCTAATAATGCCGTCATTCATGCGGAAGAAAAGGTAGCATTAGTAAAGAAATTATTTGTAGAAAGTGGGGCGCCTACTTTATTGCAAAACCAAGTAAATGCCTATACGGAAGCTGCATTCGATATACTTCCAAAATTACATATTGCTCAAGGGCATCAATTGGTATTAAAGCATCTAGGACAAAGATTGATGAAGCGAGCTGTCTAGAGATCGAATGCTCCGTCTCTGAATAGACAAAATATTAAAGGTAAATAAGTGTTTGGACATAAATAATTTACTATTTTTAACCACATAGAGACATAGAACACATAGTATAGAAATCTATTGAACTAGAACAGAGCGTAAATACTGGTTTCGTTTGGAAATAATGAAATTCGGTTATTTCCAGCCTGCCTGACCTTGGCAGGCATGCTTAAGCGAAATTTATTTCTATGCTCTGCTCTTTTCTCTTGTCTAGTAATAGATTATTCGACTTTATAAGTAATTCAAATAGAGCTCTAAATTCCATTTATGAAAAATATATACTTAATACCCTCCCTTATTTGTTTTCTATGTATCATAGGTTGTGGGGAGATTAATAGCCAAAATGCTCAAAAGATGGTATCGTCTGATTCTAAGGAATTTCATGATTATTGGTATAGTGGGGATGCAGAGTTAACTCGATACCAATTGGAGCAAGCAAGATATGGAGAGGTGCATAAAGGGGACGCCGTACTCATTTTTGTGACCGAAGATTTTTGGACGGACAAACAAGTAAAATATGAAGGTGGGAAACGGACCAATAAAGTAAAGCCCATTTTGAAACTCAATTTTACTAGAAAGTTTTTTACAGGGATTTATCCATACTCCATGATGTCTTCTATTTTTTCTCCTATTGATGATAGTCAGTCTGCCATAAAAGTAACGACTTCCTCTCAAGAATGGTGTGGACATACTTTTTCTCAGTTAAACTTAGATAATAATAAATATAAGGGTAAACTTTTTTCTTATTTTCAAGACGAAGGAGATCAAGAATTCCAAATAGACAAAGCTTTACTAGAGGAGGAGATTTGGTCTAAGATTAGATTGAATCCTGCTAGTTTGCCAACTGGTGATATTAAATTAATACCCAATACTCAAGCATTGCGTTTGAATCATAGAAAATTTGGAGTGGAAAATGCAAAGGCATCCTTAGAAACTTTCCAAGATGCTACCTTGTCTGACAAACCCCTTAACAAATATCGAGTGGAGTACAAAGATTTTAAAAGAGTGCTAGAGATTAGCTATGAAACGGTATTTCCCTATGCTATAGTAGCTTGGGAAGAACAAATGGAAAGTGGTTTTAGAAATCCTCAATTATTGACTACTCGAGCCGTAAGGACACATACGATCAATAGTCCTTATTGGGGAAAACATAATCTAGAAGACGCTAAACTTAGAAAGGAATTGGGCTTAGACGAAAGTAATTATTAAATGAAATATACTCCCCGTTTCATCCGATCACTCCAAAGTGGTCGGATGAATTTTCGGACTGCCTTCGATCAACTTCCTACCAACTGATCCTGCAATCGCTGCACACACATCTCCATCATTCGCTTTGTTAACTTATTTTCTTGAGAGGAAAAAACTTGATATTCTTCCAATGTAAATTGTCCCACAATACTTCCTACTAATAAATTGCGAAAATTTTGATCTCTCTGAATTGCTTGTTGTATATAAGCTAGTTTCTTCTCCCGTGATAATCCATCAAAGATCCCTTTTCGTTTGATAACATACTGCTTGAAGAGGGCCACCAATAAGTCATTTTGAAACTTTAAGATAGGGCGTAGTACTTGATTCTGGAATTGCTCTTGCGCCGTTGTGGCATTTTCAATCGCAATAGTTGGAATATTTGGACGGACATTTTTTAATTGTTCAGTGCGTTGCATTTTAAAATAACACCTCAGAAAATAAATTGTTGTAAATTGACTATTCAGAATAGGAAAGAGGGAAAAAACAAGCTTAGGAATGACGAAATAATAACTGTCTCAACTTGGCTTGCCCTTTTCCAGTCTTAGA
>JALZWC010000787.1 GCA_023300255.1 Saprospiraceae bacterium
TCCGATGAGGTTTTCGCGGCCATCGGACGGCGCTAGCCATCCGATGGTAAAGCTTCCAGGATTACTACTTTTTTATAAACTATCTATAGTCCTTTATAACTTTTTATGCCAAAATTCACCACGAATCATTGTAAAGGAATGATTCAGTAATAAATGTACATTATTCTTTTCCTCCTAAATAAAGCAGTTTTAAACTGATATTAAAAAGCGATTTTCTTTTGGAAATCGCTTTTTTTTGTTACTATAACAAGCAACTTATGAAAAAAAATCACTTACAATAAGAAAAGAATCTCATTTCCATATAAACTGGCATAATTTTAATCCAAATATATAGTATGGAAAAGTGAGAGAATACAACTATTTCTATCGTTTTTATTAAAAAAACATGGAGAGGTAGAAAACGGATAATATACCTATTTTGACTTGTTCTTTTTACTCGTAAAAAACTTAAAAATAAGCTGTAGCCCTGCTATACCTTAATTTTAAAGCTGATTTACCAGAAAAAACTACTACGCTATAAGAGATACCTTATTTAGTTCCTACCGTCTAAAGAAAGTAATCTTTAAAAAAAAACATATTATTTAATTCATATTTAAAACTTAGTTAGCGTTAAAGGCATTAATAGTGTATTTTTTTTTATATTTGCGAAGTCTACATTACTTCCCAACCTACTCAATTTAGAGTTACTTAAAACTCCTTTTTCCTGAATTCCGATTAAGTAACGATAAAAAATTAACTTGAATATCTAGGACGGTATCTTTTGCTCCTACTTTTCACTAAAACACTTATCAAAGCAAAACTTTGGAAGTGTTTTTAAAGAGATTAGAATCAAAAATATACTCCGTATAGGTGAACAACTTATTGTTTTTTCGTTCATAAGTATACCTATTGTAAAAAACCTTTTGTTTGAAATGCTTAAGAAAAAAGCTGCATAATGCGGTCTATTCTGTTTTTCAATCAAATTGATAACTATTACTTTAAGTCTAACGAATTGAACATTAACGTGATAATGGAAAAAAAATTTACTTTAGTTCTAGGAATAATATTGTTAGGGATCAGCTTAATTGCTCAATCTGAAATTAGAACCTATGATGGTTCCAATAATAACTTATTAAATCCTGAATGGGGAGCAAGTCATACGCAACTACGTAGAGTAGCACCAGCAGATTATGGCGACAATATTTCAACTCCAGCAGGAGCGAACCGACTTAATCCAAGAAAAATTAGTAATACCTTATTTTCACAAGTAGATTCGAATGGTGATCCATTGTTGATTAATGATCACTTAAGTTTAAGTGATTATACTTGGGTTTTTGGTCAACTTTTAGATCATGATATTACTTTATCTGAAAATAACGATGAACCAGCAATGATTTCTGTTGATTTTCCAGATGCTCATTTTAATCCTGGAGGAGCTTTTCCTAATACGGTCATTCCAATGAACAGGAATAAAGTAATGGAAGGCACTGGAACGAACTTAGGTAATCCAAGAGAACATATTAATGAAATTACTGCTTGGATTGATGGTTCTTCTGTATATGGGTCTGATGCTTTTCGGGCCAATTGGTTAAGAACAATGCAAGGAGGAAAATTAAAAGTATCAACTGGAAATTTACTTCCTTATAATACAATTTCTGGAGAATTTGACGATGACGTAGATATCGATGCCCCATTTATGGCAGATGATGTTGGTTTTGCACAGCGTTTATTTATAGCGGGAGATATAAGAGCAAATGAAAATGCTTTATTAACTTCTTTTCATACTATTTTCCATAGAGAACATAATAGAGTTTGCGATGATCTAGCGATACAACATCCAAATTGGTCTGATGAACAATTATATCAACATGCTAGAAAAATTATAGGTGGTTTCATTCAATCTATCACCTATGAAGAGTGGCTACCATCAATGGGCGTAGCAATCACTCCATATACAGGATATAGAGCTACCGTAAATCCAAGTATCTTTAATGTTTTTTCTGGTGCTGCATTTAGAATGGGACACACCTTATTAAGTGGTAGTATTAATATGGTAGATATTGATGGAACCCCGCATCCAGAAGGTCCGTTAAAGTTACGAAATGCTTTTTTCAATCCAGCGGTTGTTGCAAAAGAAGGCGTTGGCCCTTTTCTTAAGGGTATGGGTATACAGATTCAACAAGGCATGGACGCAAAAGTAGTAGATGATGTAAGAAATTTCCTTTTTGGTCCTCCTGGATCTGGTGGTCTTGATTTAGCAGCAATCAATATTAACAGAGGTAGAGAAAGGGGTTTACCAGACTTAAATACGGTTCGGGATGCCTTTGGCCTTACTCGTTATACTAGTTTTTTTCAAATTGTAAACGATCTTGACGTAGTAGCTGCACTAGAAGAAATGTATGATCTAAACGATATTGACCCTTGGGTAGGCATGTTAGCTGAAGCTCAAATGGATAATTCCTTGTTTGGAGAAACCGTTACCGCTATCTTGCAGCGTCAATTCCAAGGACTACGTGATGGTGATCGTTTCTACTATGAAAATGATAGGGATTTATCAGTGGAGGAGAAGGAAATGATTAAGAAGACAAAGTTCTCTGAAATCATTATGCGAAATACGAATATTGATCTAATGCAAGATAATGTATTTGAAGCAACCGCACATCAAGAAATATGTGGGTTTTATGGAAAAGATGCGGATTTATGGGGGGATGTATTAACTGCTTCTAATCAAAGGGTAGATGGCGTTTCCGTTACTTTATCAACCGCTAGTAACGAGCCTATTATGAATGATATTATAGATGGTGCTTTTTCATTAGCAGGTATTCCAACTTGCGAAGAAATTACAATGACTATATCAAAAGAAGATACTTACCAAAATGGAGTGTCTACTTTAGATATGATTCTTATATTAAAGCAGATTGTTGGTTTAACACCATTTGATTCTCCATATAAATATATTGCTGCGGATGTTAATAACTCTGGAGCTGTTACAACAGCGGATATAGTAGCAATTAGAAAAGTGATCTTAGGTATCGAAAATACCTTCCCGAATAATACACCTTGGAGATTCATAGCTGCTGATTACACTTTTCCAAATCCAAATAATCCTTTTACTGATGACTTTCCTGAGTCAGCAGTTGTTTTTTTGTCTCAAGATGACAGCCAAGATTTCGTTGCTATTAAGGTTGGAGATGTTAATCAATCCGCCGATCGTTCTGCAGCTATCGTTACTAATCAAGGAAAATCTAGAAGTAAAGAAACGATGTTCTTAGAGTTAGAAGATATGGATTTAGTCGCTGGAGAAACTTATACTATTCCAATTAAAGGAGTAGGCGATCAAAAATTAACAGGTTACCAATTCACACTTAAAGATAATCAATCCACGCTCGAGTTTATTCGCGTCAATTCGCGTCAGTTATCTGAACAGAATGTAGGACTAATAAACGATGGAACGCTCACTGCCTCATATCACGGCCTGCAGTACTTCCAAGTTGAAGACTTATCTTTTGAACTTACATTCACCGCGAGACAGAATGCTCGTCTGAGCAATGTGTTGAATATTCAATCCAATCCAACACCGTCGGAAGCTTATAATGAGCAACTGGAGGCGATGGGGATAGAATTTCAATTCATAACAAATCCGACGTTGCAGGTTAAACAAAACCAACCGAATCCATTCTCTGAATGGACGACAATTGGGTTTGACGTACCTGTAACAGGATTTGTTGAATTAGAAGTAACGGATTTGACAGGAAAGCAATTGTATACCTTACAAAATGAGTATCCAAAAGGGTATAATGAAATTCAAATTAATAGATCTGATATAACTGGTTCTGGTGTTTTATATTATCATATAAAAACAGCAGTAGGTAGTACGACTAATAAAATGATTGTTATAGATTAAAATATAGTTTTACTTTATTTCAATAAATAAAAGCCTCCGTCACTTATAAGTGGCGGAGGCTTTTTTGTTTTAGGTTTTAGTATAAGTTTATCCAAATCCAAAAAGTAGTTGACATCTTTTTGGCTTTGGATAAACTTGTCGATTTCTGACTAGTTGAGATTTAGCTTCTTTCTATTAGACCACTAAATTTCAACTAGTCAAATATGATTTGATATAACTTATTCAGATTTAGATTAAATACTAAGATTATTTCTAGTTTCTGAACTTTTCCTATTTTGCTCCCCCTTGGGGGTTGGGGTGATTGGTTCTGAAAATCATAAATCATAGTTCATACATCATAAATCATATATCCGCTTATTAGGCGAAATTAGACGGATTTATGATGTATGATTTAAGATATATGATGTATGATTTTCTCACATAGTCCAAATCAATTGGCAATTGCCTGTGAAAAAATATTTAAAACTAGAACCAATCACCCCTGCCCCAAGGGCAGGGGTGATTGGTTCTGGCAATCATAAACCCGCCCGCCTGACAGCAGTCGGGCAGGTCTGCTCTCTGTTCTAGTTCACATGTATAGTAGTATGCGGTTGCATACTTGTTCAAACCTAATTTATTGAGTTTTAAATTCTTAGCAATAGAAATCGTGTCCGCTCAATAAGTACTGGTAGGGCAGACGTAACACAACTCTCTGAGTTGTGTATGTCTAGTTTGTGCACAACTCAGAGAGTTGTGTTACAGCCATTCCACCAGTGAGAATTGAACGGATACTAGAAATCTATTTTTCGATTGGTCAGATATAACTTAACTTTCTACTAAGGAATACCTTTCTGAATTAAAAAACTTCCTTGTTTCACAAACTAAAACGCAATCCCAAACGTACCCGAAGTTCTTGCGTCTCTAAAATATGTACTGGTTCTTTTAAAGACCCCGAAGTATTAAACAAAGCCTTTACTTGAATAGCTTCTGTCTCTTGTAGCGCATCTATCTGCTTAGTAGTAATAGGTATAAAATTAATAGTTTCTTGAATCCCTGTTGTAAATCCTCTTGTATCTATAGGCGCACCAGCAGCAATAGTACGTTGCTCTTGAAATAAAGAATCAAGCACTACCCCATCCTTATCTAGAAAATTTACTTGAACCTTTGCTTCTAGAGGAATACCATTTTCAATGATCAATTTAATTTCTCCTTTTTTAATAGATTCAATATCCTCTAACTCATCTCCCAAAGAGACCGCATAAGTTCCTTCCGTACTAAAATCTTTAGCACTTCCAATTACAGGTACTTCTACGAACACTTGAATTTTAAAAAAACTTGTGTCCGTTAAAAAGCTAATAATAGTAGAATCATTATCAGCATTAATCACTGCTGTCAATCCATATTCTACTGCTGATACTTCTTTATTGAAAACTACTGGTAAGTTGGAATTAGTATGGTCTAAAAATAATTCTGTCACTTTGCTAGTTCCAATATCACTGACCGATGGATAATTAATATTTTGTTGATCAATAGCTCTAGCATCTATAAAAACAGATTCCCCATCTGGCCTGAAAGCATTTAAAATATCTATCTGGGTACGAACGGGTACCCCAAAAGCGTTTTCTGCACGAGCAGAAATTTTGGGTTCTGCAAATTGAATAGTGCCATTCAGAAAACGACCGTCGAACAAATCTATAGGAATGACAGCAGAAGGAATGTTTATTTCTTGTCTACCTAAAAAACCTTTTAATACCTGAATTTGAGGGCTGAAGAGCATCGTAATATTAGAAAGTTCTTGTGGAACGCCCGACTTATTAGTAGCCGTATAAGTTATTGTTATTTGGTTATTCGTTGGTCTTGCGGTATAGCCTGCTATAGCGGTTGATATAAAATTAGATTGAGCACTATTAGCCATTAATTGTAAAGGCATCCCATCTTTAGTCAGCTCTGGAATTGTAAAGACAATATCTATACTATCTCCAGAAAAATTATCTGTGTTATAAGTCAAATTAAATAAACCACCTGCTAAAACCGCTTCTTCCACGCTCAGCTCAATGCCTAAATCCTCTGGTAATAAAGGTACCTTATTATCATTCGTTGAAACAGTTGCTCTTAACAAAAAAGCTAGCGTTCCTCCCAACAAATCCTTCGCTTGAATTGTTGTCTCAGGACTTGCATACTTAAATATTAATTGCCCTTCGGGAGAGATGATTAAGGATTGATTAGGGTCATTATTTTGCCAAACAGCAGGAATGGTAATAATTGCATTCTCAATGATGGGAATAGCAAACTCTGGCTCATACTCTGGTAGCTGCGTATCCGCTAAATCTCTACAACTAAATAGTAATAAGCTAAGCAATACCAGACAAAAGATAAAATTTCGCATGAATAGGGAATAAATGAATAGTATAGATCGTCAGATAAAAAAGTGGTGAAATGCTAGAGGTTGTTCCTTGTCCAAATTTTATCATCGGATGGCTACCGCCGTCCGATGATGGGGTTTCGTTACCATCGGACGGCGCTAGCCATCCGATGGTAAAATTTGCAGTATTACCTCTTTTTTAACGGACGCTCTATAGTAAGCTACCCGTCTAACATTGTTTCTTACAATTAAGCAGTTACGGAGCTATTGTATGGGCAATCCCTTGTAGTTGCCCTACTTATCAGGGCAACCACAAGGGATTGCCCATACTGCAAACTAAACTCAAGGGACAATGTTAGGCGGGTAGCCCTATAGTAATTTAATAATCTGATTATCAATGGTCTAGAA
>JALZWC010000788.1 GCA_023300255.1 Saprospiraceae bacterium
AACTAAGCATAGCTGGGCTATGGTTCTTTTTTTAGGATTTCTTAGAAGGAAAAAGGGCAGTTTAAAATGGCTAATTTATTCTTACACTTTGCCTAAGTATTTTAAAATAAAGCTATCGCATTAATCAGAAAAAGCGTCGTGACAGTGGTCGAAGAGGTGGCCGTCCAAATAGTGGTAGTAGAGAATTTTAATTTTGTAGGAAAAATAAAAAAACAAGCTTTCTATTAGAAAAATTATATTTTTTGTTTAAAAAAAAACTATTTATTCAACAAAAAGTCTTTTCCTTTAAATTTTTGATTTATCTTAAATCTTCAAAAGAAGTTAGTTGTAGGTCTTTTTCTAGAATTTATTTATATTTGAAGAACCAAATAAAGGAATACACTGTTTACACTCTGTATGAAATAGAGAAAATAAGCAGTCCTTAAAATTATAAGCTTTAACTAAATAAAACCTTATTTCAGGCAGTCATCAAAAGATGGTTGCCTTTTTTTTATGCTCTGACCAGAAGAAAAATCTTTTTTCTTAGAATTTTGTTTGTTTTTTTAATTAAAATTCAAAATAAAAACATAAACAAAAAGATGTATTTTGAATTTATATTCTTACCTTTAACAAAACACCCAATTTTATTGGGAATAATACGCTTATTTTTTAATCTATTTGTTCCTTGTCACACTCATAATGTGCTGGTCAATTGAACTATCTTAAACCTCTAAAGTATGAATGGAAATGAATCTGTCTCCACACACATGGCCACAAGATTGATCACTTTTAAATCCGATACAGATATTTGGGATGCTTTAAAGGTAATTGTAAACAATAAGATTTCTGGTGGGCCAGTTATCAACAATCAGAATGAATTGATTGGAATGCTATCAGAAGCCGATTGTATGAGGGTTATCTTAGAAGGCACCTTTAGTAATCAACCAGGAGGTATCGGAACCGTCAGTGATTTTATGACTGCTAATGTAACGACTATTGACATAACAACAACCCTACTAGAAGCAGCATATTCTTTTGCTCATTCTAAGTATAAACGCTTTCCTGTACTAGAAAAAGGTAAACTAGTTGGACAAATTAGTAGAAGTGATGTCTTACGAGCCATTGCTGAATTGCGCCCTTCTGTTGATGTGAAGCCTGATAGTTGGAAAATACGAATGCCTATGGTTAATGCTTCTAAACAAGGTCGGCATACTGGAAATGCCTAACTTCAGAAGTCAGATTTATGACTTTGATAAGCTAGTACTTAAGTACCTAGTGTTAATTAGAACTAATTATTCGCTACAAGACATACGCTTTTATATAAACAATAAACCCCTTTTGAGAACGCTTGTTCTTAGAAGGGGTTTTTATATTGGACTTGTTACCCTGTTTATCAAAGAGTAACATGTCTATAGAATGGTCAGCTAAAAAACTGTTATTAATCAATTTTTCTATAATCCATTGTTAAACATAATCCTTGTTAAGTATTTTTTAACAACGAATTATTATCACTTTAGTAGCTGACGCGCTATATTGGACAAATCTTTAAAAAAATCACTCTTCTATTTAATTCATTTTTATCTTTGGCAATTGTCAGTTTCTCTTTTTAACCTATTAATTCCTATACATGTATTTTATAAAAATACAGTATTTGCTACTACTTACCCTTTTAGTAATAGCAAGTGCTTGCAATACCGTTAAAGTATCTCCTCAACAAGTAAAAACTACCCCACTACCAACATTATTAAAAAAAGCTTTAACGGCACATGGTGGGCTAGATAAATGGCAAGAGATGAATACTTTAGAATATACCATAGAAAGACAGGAGAAACCAGAAAAGCATATTATCGATCTAAATAGTAGAAAAGTGTTATTAAAGCACGATAATTATCAACTAGGATTTGATGGAAAAGAAGTCTGGATCAGTCCTAATATAGTAGCCTTTGGAAAAGGCTCTCCAAGGTTTTATCATAATCTATATTTTTATTTTTATGCAATTCCATTTGTATTAGCTGATTCAGGTGTCCAATATGAAGTATTGCCACAAAAAAAATTAAATGGTCAGCTGTATAATGCACTCAAAATATCTTATGGAGCAGGCATTGGAGATGCACCAGATGATTACTATATCGCTCATTTTAATACCGACACTAACTTAATGGAGTGGCTTTTATATACCGTTACCTATTATTCTGGAGAAAAAAACGAAAAATTTAATGCCCTTAATTATGAGTGGCAGCAAATAAATGGCCTTACCTTACCTAGTAAATTAACAGGATATAAGTATGAAGACGGCAAAATTGGGGATATACGATATACTCGGCCATTTGAAAATGTACAAATAAAGACTACCAAAGTAAATTCTAGTATCTTTGAAATGCCAAATGGCGCAGAGATTGATCCATTAATTAAGCACTAATTTTCTACAACAACATGCCACAAGAAGAAAGAATAACGGAGTATAAAGATCCTGAATTTCCAGATATTTTTAGAGATCTACCCAGTTTAGGTTCTCATTTAGAATGTCCTAGCTGTAGTAGTGAGATTTTCTCAGATGATATAAATATTGACAAAGCAATCGCTAAGTGTACCAATTGTAATGCCGTATTTCCATTTGAAGAAGAAATCAAGAAAAAGAAATGGGGCCGTAGAAGAGCAGAAATATTTCAACCAGAAGGTATTGAAATGTTCCGCCTACGAAATGAATTAAACATAGATTTTAAGTGGCAGAATGTAAAATCGACCCATTGGTTTATGGTTTTATTTACCATTATGTGGAACGCGATGTTGTTACCTGCTGCGATTAGTGCGATACTAAGCGGAGAGCTCATGGCCTTATTATTCATGAGTATACATTTAGCGGTAGGTGCAGGTTTGTTGGTTAATTTATTGAGTAATTTTATTAATAGAACGTACCTAACTGTCGACGCTTATAATTTGACGATAGAGCACCGCCCTATCAGAAATCCGTTTAAGAAAAATGAAGAAATACCTGTTAGACAGATCGATCAATTATATGTCAAAAGATATGTCTCTAGTACGGACAACGGCATTCCTTCTCATGGCCACGCGATTATGCTAATTTTAAAAAATGGTCGCCAAGTTAAATTAATGGATGGAATGAAAAATCCCGATAAGGCTTTATATATTGAACAAGAAATTGAATACTTTTTGAAAATCGAGGATAGAAAGATACCGGGAGAAGTAGTTTAAAAAAATTTTAAAACACTTTCTGCTAACAAAACAAAACGATGACTAATTTCCTTACGGCCATTCCTTCTTTGCAATTATTATCTTTAGCTTTTTTGGGCATTCTATTTTTACAATCTGGCTTGGATAAAGTATTTAATTACAAAGGAAATTTAGAATGGCTTACTGGGCATTTTGCAAAAAGTCCACTCAAAAACACCGTAGGCTTAATGATGCCTATAATTACGCTTTTAGAAGTTGCAGCAGGTATTTGTTGCTTTATAGGGATTGTTCAATTGATGTTAAATGGATCAACTACAATAGGATTGATCGGTGCTCAATTATCTGCCTTAGCTTTATTAGCTTTATTTTTTGGCCAGCGTGTGGCACAAGAATATGAAGGTGCTGCTTCCTTAGTCGGCTATTTTTTGATTAGCATGGCTAGTATTTATTTAATGCAATAGAAATTGTATTTCGCATAAGTAACGACGAAAGATTAACTGTTCATCTGGACAAATTTATTCTTTCGTCGTTATTCTTTCATCGTTATTATTTTCCTTTTCTTTTCAAAGTAAAAAACTAGCATCAAAAGCCAAAGGCAAAATAGATAAGCCAGATTCGAAAATATAGACCTCTCCTTCCATACCTTGCGTTATAATCCTAATTGCTTTTTCTTGTCTTTGCTCTACCTCACAAATAACCTGTCGACAAGCACCACAAGGCATAGCAGGTTCTCCGATTATTTTATTGGCATGTTGAATAGTTACGGCAAGTGTATCAATCAATATACTTGGATAAACAGATGCCGCCGCAGCCAAGGCAACTCGTTCTGCACATAAACACAAAGGGTAAGATGCATTTTCTTGGTTACTTCCACCAATCAGTTGTCCATTGTTTAATAACAAACCTGTCCCAACTTTAAAATTAGAATAAGGGGAATAGGAATATTCTAAATGCTTTTTTGCAAGAGCTAATACTTTCTGATCTTCTACTGTCAATTCTATTTCTGAAGGGTACATTTCCCATTCTAAAAGTTGTTTTTTCTTAATCATTTAAATCAATTTGATATTTTTTTTGGACAAAAAATTAACACGACCTACTTAAGAAAAGTGCTGTTTATTTTGTCATAATACAATGAAGTTGTTTAAAAATGAATTGATGCATCATTTGCAAGTCATTGATCCTTAGGATCTTTAGTTCTTTTTATTCCCGTAGCTAAGGCTACGAAAAGAAAAAGAAGCTTCGCCCTAAGAATCAAGCACTTACAACTGATTGCAGAATACATTCTTAAACAACTTCAATAAAAACAAAATAAATTTACCTGTTATAAAAAAAACATTTTTTTATTCCTATTTCTATAAACAAAATAATTTATCCTTATAAACAGTAGTAAGAAGTGGTATAAATTTAGATAGTTATTTTTATAGTTAAGTAAAGAGAATTGCTTATTTTACGGCATTATAAGATTAAAGGTTGATCTAAATTTTCCTACTTTACATTTTTAGAAACGGTAGATATTTTTTAAGCCCATTACATACTATGAATAATATTTTAATACTAGGCGCAGGTAGATGCTCAGGAGCAATGATCGACTATATCCTAGACGAGGCATTAAAAAATAGTTGGTATGTTACCGTTGGTGATATGAATCCTGATATTGCCAACAAAAAAATCAAAAACCATCCGAATGGTAGAGGCACTTGGCTAGATGTTACAAAAGTAAACGACCGAAGAGATTTAATTGCAAGAACGGATGTAGTAGTGTCCTTATTACCAGCACACTTACATTTGGAAGTGGCTCATGATTGTATCAAACTGAATAAACAATTTATTACCTCTTCTCATGTCTCTCATGAATTATACCGATTAGGAGATGAAGCTAGAGATAGAGAGTTAATATATACTGGACAAATGGGACTAGATCCAGGAGTTGGCCATATGATGGCTCGTAAGCAGTTAGACGAATTGCGAGCAAAAGGTGCAACTATTACCTCTTTTCGATCTTATTCTGGTGGTTTGGTCACGCCCGATGCTTTAAACAATAATCCTTGGAAATATAAATTTACTTGGAATCCTCGAAACGCTGTTTTGATGGGACAAGGCACTGCTCAATATTTAGAAAACAAGAAATTAAAACACATTCCTTACAATAATTTATTCGAATCTTATCATCAAGTAGAGATAGAAGAAGTAGGTTCTTTTGAAGCTTATCCCAATAGAGATTCTTTATTGCACAAGAAAGTCTATGGCCTATCTGATATTCCTTCCGTGATGCGAGGCACCTTACGCTATCCCGGTTTTTGCGATGGGTGGAATGCCTTAGTTAAGTTAGGATTAACGGATGGTTCCTACCCTATTTTGAATGCAAAAAACATGTCTTTCCACGAATGGATAGATGCCTATGTTAGTAACGAACCTGGTAGTTCTGTAAAGGATCGAACCGCTCACAAACTAGGAAAGTATGCCAATACTAAAGTCATGAAACAATTAGAGTGGCTTGGCTTATTTAGAAAGAAAAAAATTAATTTCCGTACAGCCACTCCTGCTCTTCTGCTAGAAAAATTATTACTAGATAAATGTGAATTACAAGAAAAAGATAAGGATCTTGTGCTCATCCAATTAGAATATAAGTATGAACTGAATGAAGAGAAAAAACAATTAATCTCCACCTTAAAGATGGAAGGACAAAATGCTAAAGAAACGGCTATTGCTAAATATATTGGTCTTCCTATTGCCATCTTTGTAAAGATGGTTATGAATGGCACCATTAAGGATACAGGTATTAATGTGTCTATGAAAAAAGAAATTTATACGCCTGTTTTGGAAGAATTAAAGGAGTATGGAATCACTTTTAATAATGTGGAAAGATAAAGACTCTTAATTAAAAAGTGTGTTACACTACTGAACATTTTATTTGGACACAGAGCACACAAAGGCTTAAAATTAATTAGAACTCTGTGTCCAAATTATTTTGTCCAGTAGTAAGAAATCACTTCTTCCACCACTTATCCACATATTCGATTTTTTGCTCCGCCATCTTATCCAATAAAGCAGCAGGATCACTATCTATTAAAATTCGATCTCGATGATAAGATTTTAAAAAGCCTTCTTCTGTCATGTGTTCAATATGACGAATAAGATGATCATAAAATCCATTAATATTTAATAAGCCTATTGGATTAGAATGTAAACCTAATTGCTGCCAAGTAAATATTTCAAACAACTCATCTAGTGTTCCTATCCCACCAGGCAATGCAATAATACCTTCTGCGATATCTGCCATTTTTTGTTTTCTTTGATGCATCGTATCGGTTACGATCAATTCTGTAAGGCCATAATGAGCGACTTCTTTGTCTTCAAGAAATTTAGGAATTGCACCAATTACTTTTCCTTTTTTTTCTAATACGGCATCTGCTATTACGCCCATCAATCCAACATTACCTGCCCCATAAACAAGGGTAATATCTCGTTCTACAAATAAACCTCCTAACTCTTTCGTCACTTCTGTATATATAGGATTAGTGCCAGAAGAAGAACCACAAAAAATTACTATACTTTTCATTTTTATTTTTAAAGGATTAGCATATGAAAAAAAATAAACATAGTATTTTAACCACATAGGTACATAGGTCACATAGGTATGACACACTATGTGACCTATGTACCTATGTGGTTAAAAAATTACTAGAAAGTGTTACAACTAAGGCAAAACCAAAGCCTGAGGTGGACACCATTTACCTGTCAATCGAGAAACAATAAAGATGCTAAACAAACCTGATAGCATAGCCAATGTCCGAAAAGGAAATAACACAACTCCATCTTCAATCATAGGATACGGTATTAATATAGGTAAACCCAAAGTAGCATCTCCACCGCCAAAACGCAAAATAAAGGCGACGAGAAAACCCGCAATTGCTCCATATGTATTTGCTCGTTTATCGAATAAAGCACATACCAATGGAGGGAACAATAAACAATACACAAAATCACTGCATAGAAACCACAGTTCGTATACACTATTAATATTTAAAGCCAACAACGTAGCAGCAACACCAATAATCCAAATACAACGTTTCAAAATACGAGCTAGTTTTTCATTCGTTATGCCCGGTTGAATGAGCGGGCGATACACATTCCAAGTTGCCATCGAAGAAGCAGACAAAATAGACGAATCTACAGAAGACATAACCGCCGCTGCAATCGCTCCCAATCCAATAGTTGCCACCCAAGGGTTGGTCAAATAACGGACGACCCACGGTAAAGTAGAAGCGGAATCAGGAGGGGCAGGCAATCCTAAAGCAGACCAATCTGCTACCGCTCCAGCTACGCCAATCATTCCTGCAGGAATAGCTGCCAGTATACAGAAAAAGCCAGCAAATAAAGATAAACCTACAGCTGTGTTTTCATTTTTAGACGCTAAGACTCTTTGAAAATAAACCTGCCATGGAAGTCCACCAAAAACAAGTAACAAAGTGTAATCCCACCAATTCCAATAATAATTTCCTAAAGCTTCCCGACTAGGTATTAAAGTCGCTGCCGCACCAAATTTATTTTCATAATCTGTCCAGATCGTATCCCAACCTCCTAAAGTATCTAAGGTATAAGGAACAATTAAAAATAAGCCTGCTATCAATAAAAATAATTGTAAAACATCTGTCCATGCCACCGACCACAATCCTCCAATCGAAGTATACGCAATAGCGACTAATGCAGAAATAATAATAGCTGGTTGAGTCTCCAATCCTAACACGGTTCCAAAGGTCGTTCCTAATGCCATCAAAATAGCTGCTGACCAAAATATCTCTCCACTTAAAGCAGGTAAAAATAATACAGCCGCCATTTTTTTACCAAAGCGTTTTTCTAATGGATCTAGCATCGTTTTAAATTCATAGCGACGCATTTTCCTTGCAAAAAACAAACCACCTACGATCAAACTCAAGGCATACCCCCAAGGCGCTTGCACCCACACCAAACCAGACACGGCCACTGCTTCCGCAGTTCCATTAATAAAGCCACCCCCAACCCAAGTGGCACTCATTGTCAATACGGCAATCCATAAAGGAAGCGCACGGCCCGCTAGCATTACTTCATCCGTACTTGCGTTACTGCTTCTTTGATTCGCTTTTGCACCTACATAAAATATAAGCACATAAAACACCGTCATAGCAATAAAGCCACCCCAAAAAATATCAGTAGTCGTAAAATAATACAAGTACAATCCTATAATAGATAGTAAAAGCAATAAGCCGATGGTAGGTAAATATAGTTTAGTATTTTTTGAAGACATGGCGGCAAGATACTAAAAACCATGTTGGTTTTAGAATAGAGAATAGAGAAGTGAGAACAGAAATGTAATTCGTTTAAAAAACGATAAGATATAGTCTGATTTTCAAGAACTACATCTCTAATTTATTCAAAGTTATTTGAGTGATAAGACAAAGTTGGGGCAACCTTTCTATAGAGACAAACCGCCTAGCATCCCTACATCCACGCTTTGCATCCCGTAGGGATCTGTACTATCCCTACATCCACGCTTTGCATCCCGTAGGGATCCGTACTATCCCTACATCCACGCCTTGTCATCCCGTAGGAATCTGTACTATCCCTACATCCACGCCTTGTCATCCCATAGGGATCTGTACTATCCCTAACTCCACGCCTTGTCATCCCGTAGGAATCTGTACTATTCCTACCTCCACGCCTTGTCATCCCGTAGGGATCTGTACTATCCCTACCTCCACGCCTTGTCATCCCGTAGGGATCTGTACTATCCCTACCTCCACGTCTTGTCATCCCGTAGGGATCTGTACTATCCCTACCTCCACGCCTTGTCATCCCGTAGGGATCCGTACTATCCCTACCTCCACGCCTTGTCATCCCGTAGGGATCTGTACTATCCCTACCTCCACGCCTTGTCATCCCGTAGGGATCTGTACTAT
>JALZWC010000789.1 GCA_023300255.1 Saprospiraceae bacterium
CTCGGCACCGTCTATAGTAAAACGCTTGTATTTATTAGATTCTTAAGGGGCGTAGCCTCGTCCCCGTTAATTCCGCAAATACTTATGTATATACCATAGCGTTCCTTGGAAGGCAGGTTCAAAAAAACATCATTGGCGACAGCCAATTTAAATAGTAATACTTAAGTTTATGTACTAACTATGTCTACTTTAGTCGTGGTTTTACTTCGCTACTCTAATTAAATTTTTATTTTAAAAAATCTCGCAACGCCCGATCAAAATTAGCCTTCATAGCAGGCACATCAATTTTAGTATACACCCCAATTTGTCGAGCCAAATTATCATGCGGCGTCATCACCATTTTTTGTTCACATAATTCTGGATAAGCAATCGCCTCTAGAATAGCCACATCCCACATGGTCCACTTAGTTTTTTCTAGGTCTGTTGTTTTCCAGAATCGATCATAACTTTCCCAGCGATCAATCAGGTAATCTCCGATTCCACCTTTCCCTTTTAGTAATTGATCCATTACTGTTTTTTCAAATTCCAAATGTTGACTAGTAGTGGCGGTCATTACCCTAAATTCTAAGTTAGCTGTATTCAATAAAACATCTACGGCATTAGGATCATTATTAGTATTAAATTCTCGCTTGCTCCAAGTAGCGGTTGGGACATCATACCAAAACCCTAAATAATTAACAGAGAGTTTTGGGATAATGGCAGGCTCTATTAATACAGCCGAAGCAATATTGGTACAAGGGCCTAAGATCGCAATAGATAATTTTTCTCCTTCTGGTGTAGCTAATGCTTGTTCAATGATAAAGTTGGCCGCCTCGGAAGGCTGAGCACGTAAAGTATTCACCATTGGAAAATTTGATCCTTGAGGGATCGGGATAGCACTTTTTCCCATTAATTCCAAAATCTCTTTATTCAGCCGTTGACTTTCTCCGACAGAATCATTTGGCGTTCGCGGATTGGTATGCCATTGGGCCGAGGTGATGCCTACCACATTTAGTCGTGGTTCCAATAAAGCACGAGCGATTGCATATAAATCATCTACCTCATTGGCAGTATCCGCATCTATAATAATACGGATAGGAGGCGTATCTTGTTGAGATTTCCAATTATTGACAAATGGATATAGGCTACTTAAGGCCGCATATTTTGCTATATTGCCAATAAATAGTCTTCTAGGTATTACTTTCATTTTTTATTTGTAAAAATATCTTATTTTTTTTAATTTGCTGATATGGAACTAAAAGAACAATTTCAAAAAAAATATCCGAATTCTTTTTTCTTAGAGAATCATGTTGCCTTAGTAGAACAATATCTAAGACAGCAAAGTTGGATCCAACCAAAAGAAATCGTACAATCATTAGAAAAACCAGGAGAAGGGAATATGAATTTTGTGCTGCGAGTAAAAACGAATCAACGCAGTTTTATTGTTAAACAAGCACGACCCTGGGTAGAAAAATTTCCACAAATATCAGCCCCTGTAGAAAGGACTGGAGTGGAAGCACATTTTTTTCGGACATTGGCAGCGAACCCTATTTTTTCTACCTATAACCCGAAATGTTTAGGGTATGATGAAAATAGCTTTGTACTCGCTATAGAGGATTTAGGAAAAGGAACAGATTACAGTTTTCTCTATCAAGAGAATAACCAGTTAACTAAAGAAGAAATTCGATCCATTGCCCAATATCTTTCTGCCTTACATCAGTTAAAACCTGCTACTGATTTTCCTCAGAATAAGGCGATGCGCCTCTTAAACCATGAGCATATTTTTAACTTTCCATTCTCAGAGGATAATGGATTTGACCTCGATGAGGTACAAAAAGGATTACAAGAAATTGCATTACCTTATAAAAACGACAAGGAATTAAAAGCAATCATTCAAAAAACAGGTGAGCTTTATTTGTCGGAAGGAAAGTATTTATTACATGGCGATTTTTATCCAGGAAGTTGGTTGAAAACAGCAACAGGCTTGAAAGTGATTGATCCAGAATTTGGCTTCGTTGGCCCTGCTGAATTTGATGCAGGTGTTTTGGTTGCACACTTATTGATGGCGCAACAACCAATCGAGGTTGTGCAATTATTTCTATCCGCTTACCAGCAATCTGATGACTTTAATTCATCACTCTTAGCCCGTTTTACAGGTATAGAGATACTTCGTCGATTGATTGGAATTGCTCAACTACCTTTGAATTTGAACTTGGCGCAGAAAAAGATGTTATTAGAAACGGCCGTTAAATATATTTTATCAGAGCAGATAGAATTATAGTTGTCCATTAATAGTTTTTGTAATTTTTCAAATATTTTAAAGCTTAATAAAAAGGCTATTTTTCTTTTTTTACATATCAATAATGATTCAATACGTAAGCACCAAAGGAGGTATACTCCCAGTAGATTTTGAAACAGCTATACTAGATGGCTTTGCAGCAGATGGAGGCTTATATGTCCCGACACAATTACCAAAAATAACTTTAACTCAATTATCAACTTGGAAAGACCTATCCTTTATTGACTTAGCTTATGAAGTGCTCTCCTTGTTTATTGATATATCCGTGATGTCTGAACAGGAGTTACGACAAATATTACAAGAAAGTTATAGTCCATTTTACGATTCCAGTATTATTCCTTTCCATGAATTATCTTCTCAAAAAAATCTAATTGTCCAAGAACTATTTCATGGGCCGACCTTATCTTTTAAAGATATAGGGATGTCCTTTATTGTGAATCTATTTAATTTCTTCTTAGCTCGGAAAGGAGAAAAAATGACCATTGTGGTAGCTACTACTGGTGATACAGGCCCTGCCGCTGCCCATGCTTCTATAGGCAAATCTACAATTGACACTTGGGTTTTGTATCCTAAAGAAATGATAACCGAAGAGCAAGAACGTCAAATGACAACCTTGACAGCTCCAAATGTTTTTCCCGTTGGTGTTAGTAATTGTCCAGATGGTGCGGATGATTTAGATGTCTTAATTGCGGAATTATTTGCGGACAAAGGATTAAAAGAGGCGCTCAATTTATCCAGTGTTAATTCTATCAATTGGGGCAGAGTAATGATGCAAACCGTGCATTATTTTTATGGATATTTAAGGGTAGTGGATCGAGTAGGAGCACCATTAAATTTTGCAGTACCTTCTGGTGCTTTCGGAAATTTATGTGCAGGTTCCTTAGCAAGAGAAATGGGTTTGCCTGTCGGAAAATTTATAATTTCTAATAATCAAAATGCTTGCCTATATCGAATTTTTTCACAAGGTGTTTTTTCTAAAAAAGAAATTATAAACTGTCCATCCTCTGCCATTGATATCTTAGTGCCTTATAATTTTTGGCGATACTTATACTTTGCTATTGGTCAAGATCCAATAAAAATAAAAGCGTGGATTGAAGAATATACTCAAAACGGAATAGTGCAATTTGATAAGAAAACATATGAAGAATATAGTAAAGGCTTTATTCCTTATTCTATCTCCGATGAACTAACCTTAGCCATTATAAATGAAGTATATGAACAAGAAGGCTATTTGTTAGATCCTCATGCAGCAGTGGCAGTGGCTGCCGCAAATATTTTTAATAAGGACTATACAAGTGAAGCTACCATTCTTTGTTTAGCCACTGCACATCCTTCTAAATTTCCTGTGTCTATTTCGGATGCATTAGGCAAAAAAGAAAAGCTCCCTACTGCTGCAAGTCATTTTTCCATTGAAGCAGCTAAAGCGTGTTGCGAGAAAACATATACCTGCCATTTCGAAAATATGCGAACAGCTATTCCTAAAATAATGAAGGAGAATTCGACAAGATAAGTAGTTGATATTATTAGATTATTTTTTACCACGGATTCACGGATGAAAGTACTTATTCTAATCCATACTACTATACATGAGAAAAGAGCAGAGAATAGAGATAAATTTCGCTTAAAAAATGACCAAATTTCGTTGTTTGTAAACGAAGTCTGTCT
>JALZWC010000790.1 GCA_023300255.1 Saprospiraceae bacterium
GCAGCAGGATGTATTACTTTTAGTCCGTCCGTACTCATTAGTCTATTCTTCTGTACACAAGTTTTTAAATGCTAATTGAATTATTTGATAATACTTAGGCATATCAAAGTAACGAGGAAATAATAATCTTACTCCGATTCTCTTTTAACAATTTGAGCTGTTAAGTCTCCTTCAGATACAATCTTATTGCCAACATAAGCGGTGCCTCGCATTTGACAAACCCCTCTTCTTATCGGCGCCAATAATTCCATTTTTAATATTACGGTATCTCCTGGCACTACCATATTCTTAAACTTAGCATTATCTATTTTCAAGAAATAGGTATTCCATTTAACAGATGGATCTACCAATGATAAGGCCAAAATCCCCCCAGCCTGCGCCAATGCTTCCATTTGCAAAACACCAGGCATTAATGGATTCCCAGGAAAATGTCCTTGAAAAAAGTATTCATCATGCGTAACATTCTTTATACCTACTACATGAGTATCTGATAATTCTATAATCTTATCTACTAGTAAAAAAGGATGTCGATGTGGTAATAATTCTTGTATTTGAACAGAATTATATAATGGCGTAGCATTTGGGTTGTAGCGAGGTTTTCCTTTTAATTTTTTTTGCTCTACGAAAATAGCTCTTAGTTTTTTAGCAAAATTAGTATTGGCTTGATGCCCTGGTTTAGTAACAATAATTTTTCCCTTAATTGGTTTATTAATTAAGGCTAAATCACCAATCAAGTCTAATAGTTTGTGTCGAGCAGCTTCATTAGGAAATTGCAGTTTCTTTGTATTTAAAATACCGTTTTCTATAGTAAAATCTGCTGCTGGATGTCCTATCTTTTTCGCTAATTGTCCTAGCGCTTTCTGGCTCATTTTTTTATCAGCAAAGACAATCGCATTATCTAAGCTCCCTCCCTTTATAAGTCCTTCTTTCGCTAACTTTTCTAATTCACTTAATAAAACAAATGTTCTACAGGGAGCAATCTCTTTCGGGTAGTCTTCTAGTTTATTAAGCGTTGCATACTGTCCATTCAATACTTCTGCTTCGTAGTCTAGCAGCACTGTCACCTCAAAGGTATCCGACGGCAAAGCGATAAATTTGGCACCAGTTTCTTCGTCTACATATTCAATCGGTTCTTCAATGACCAAATATTCTCTTTCTTTTTCTTGTTCTTTTTTGCCTGCTTTTTTCAACAACTTCATCCATTCTTTAGCACTGCCATCCATAATAGGGATTTCGGCGCCATCTACTTCCACTAAAACATTATCAATAGCTGAAGCCGATAGAGCAGATAATAGGTGCTCTACCGTGTAAATATCCGTATCTCCTACTTTTAAGCAAGTACTTCTATTACTAGATGCTACTTTATTAGGATCAGCTGCGATAGTAGCTGATTTTTCTATATCTACCCTTCTAAATTTAATACCATGATTATCTACAGCAGGTAGAAGAGAGACTGTTGTTGTTTGACCTGTATGGAGTCCAATTCCTTGAAGAGAGACCTTCTTTTCTATAGTCTGTTGTTTCATGCAATACTACTTCTTGTGTTCTGTGTAGTACTAATAAATTAATTTGAATCCATATAAAAAGTAGAATAGAGCGTAGAGAATGGAGAGTAGAGAGGTATTTCGTCTATTTTTAAACGAAATACATCTCTACTCTCTGCGCTAGCTTCTCCATTCTAAAACCTATATAGTTTTAAAATAAATTAGTACAAAAATAAAATGCGAAGTTACTAAAAGCTACCTGCAAAAAGTAGCGTTAAATTTTGTTTATACCCCAGCAATCTCTCTTTTTGGTAAAAAAATCAGAAAGGAAACATTAATTCTACAGGTTATTGCCATATTACTACTTCTTAAATACAATTTCTTGTAATTTTGCACCCGCTTAGAAAAAACAACTTTAAAGGGAATAAATTGAACGGTTTTTATGACCTAGACTCAAAAAAATATAGATGAATTTAGAAAAATTAGTAGTTATCAGTGGTTTAGGAGGGGTGCAGAAAGTAGCTGCTAACCGCAGTAATGGGTTAATTATTCAAGATATTGATAGTGGAAAGAAGCGTTTTGTTGGATCTAGAAAACACCAATTTACGCCACTTGGCTCTGTGACAATCTATTCTCAGGACCCAGATGATGTTATCAAGTTATCGGATGTATTTGAAGTAATGTTAGAGAAAAAAGATAGTTTAGCTATTATACCAGCTAATTCTTCAAAAGTGGAGCTACATGCTTATTTTTCACAAATTATGCCTAAGTATGACGCAGATAACGTGCATGCAAGTGATATGAAAAAAATCATTAAATGGTTTAATTACTTACAAGAGCGAGACATTTTTACTCAATTAGAGGCAGAAGAAAAAGAAGCAGCAGCTAAAGCAGAGGCGGAAGAAGCCACTAAAGAAACAACAGAAGTAGACACTACAAAAAAAGCAGTCACTGAGGAACCAGCAAAATAGAGACAGTCCTTGCCTACATTGGCATCTTTTTTGAAAATCAAAAAAGGGTAAGTACTTGGGAGCGAATGATTCCTAAGTACTTACTCTGTTTTATCCTTCCCAATTTATCTCTCCACTTTCCTCCTTTCCCATGTTGTATAGATATTTCAAAAGACAGTTGCAGACTATTTGTACTATATCCTTTTGATAATATCTAACAAGTCACTACCTTTAATATAGAAATTGTTTAAAAATGAATTGATGCATTATTATTTGCAAGTCATTCTTAAGCAGCTTCCTATAAATTCATTAAATAATTATGTTATCTGAGAACAACACTCACCTCTTAAAGGATGTAAGATTCTGGTTATTAATTATTTCTTTAACTATTCTATTAGTAATAGTTGGAAATAATTACTGGATGACCGCCTAAGTGAAGTAATAAGTATAAAGTAGTAAGTATGAAGTCGTAAGACGTTGACAGCCAATGTTTAAAAAATCATAATGGTCTACTTTGTTTTGACACTTTTACTAAGGAATGAAAGAATGGTGCAAAAAAAATAGACACGATCCACCCCTGAATCGCGTCCATTGAACCAAACGTTATGACCAGTTTAAATAGCTTTTAAAATAGGTCTAAAAGCTATTCAGACTGGTCATTTTTTTTTACTAAACACTCATAGAAACAGTAGTCAGTAGTATTACAGCTGTGGGATTTTGAAAGGGGGTATACTTAAATCTAGGATTCGGGAGTTACCTGTAAAATCCCGACCACTGTCTCTTGTATTGTGTTTGCGCGTTCTATGTTTAAATAGGATTGGATATGATGGAATTTGTATCTTGTCAATGCGTTTCAAAGCATTAACTTTCCTTGTTATAAATAATCGGTTATTTGGGAAATTGTAGAGGGATTATCTCAACAGTAATATCGTTGAATTAATGGCTTTTATTTTTAGTAAATTACCAGTATAGAAGTTATCGGCCTAACAGTATCAATAAACAAAATTCTCCTCCCTAAAAACAACTCCCGTATCTCAAAATCTTCGCACTCTTGATGGTTTAAGTTTTTAACTTAAACCCTATATCAAACCATCTACAAAACTCTAAACAACTACAAAAAAAACTCTGACACCTACTCCTTGCACAACAAGTGAGTTTGGGCAGTTTCTTTCTATATTAAGTAGTCGATCTAATGCAATTACGAAAATAAAAAAATTGAAGTATTCCTTAAAAAAGACGCTTCCTTTAGTACCGTTACGTGTGTATTGTAAGTCCTGTGATTAGCTTAGGAATGTGTATGGAATAAGTTCGTAATTTAGGGTAGCTTATTTTGTTCTTAGTTTTTGCTTTAATGAAGGATAATTGTTGATACTTCGACTGAATTAAAGTGAAAAATAAGAGCAAAAGAAGCAGCATAAATTACGAAGTTATTTCATACACATTCCTTAATATTAGGTTTAAGTTACAAATTTAAACCATCGACTATGCGAAGATATTGAGCTAAAGGAGTTGTTCTTAACGGGGGTAGTCTTGTCTATTATTATAGGCTACCTGCCTGAATGACTTCGGTCGGTCGGGCTTCCTGTTTCTATAATTTATTCTTTCATTTTGCCTTAAGTCTTTGTGTCCTTTTATCGGTTAGTGATACCTTGACAAAGGGGGAGCTTATCGAGAAATAATTCCCGATAAGCATTTCCCTGTTGACGCCTAATGATTCTCTTTTGATTTTTCCTTAGTAGGTACCTTTTCGGTTTTGGGGGATGTGTATTTGCTCTGTTGTTGTTTAACTCCCTTTTGGGCAAAAAGCCCGTCGTAGACATTGGTGCTGTAGAAATCTGCTGCTGCATAGCCCATATAATTTCTTATAGTTGCATCCGCACCATTTTCTAATAAGTAAGTAACAGCCATATCCATGTAGTTTGTAGATGCCAACATCAGAGGGGTATCACCCTGGAGGTTTTGATGATTGATATTGGCATGCTCTTGAACAAGTGCTTGTATATTAGGGGATATACCCTTCGTAGAGGCAACGCTTAAAGCCGTATTCTCCATGAAGTCTAGTGTTTCCATTTCAGCGCCATGATTGACTAACAATCGAATAATTTCGGGATTGCCAAACTCAGCCGCTATATGGATTAGAGGGGTTCCTATTTTAGTTTTCCAATTGGCATCGCCAGTAGCGTCTTCACTCTTACTGATTAAAATACCAGCAATTAAATCGTAGCCATTTTTAGTAGCAATGTAAAGGGGAGTTTCTCCATTATCATTGGGCTGATTCACGACTGCTTTATGGTCGATCAAAAAAGCCACGGTACGGGGTTTATTGGTTTCTACAGCTCTGGCAAGAGGGGTAGTGCCATTGCTCTTTCGGTCAACTTTTGCACCTCCTTGAATTAAATCTTCCAAAAGGTACAGGTCGCCTAATCCTAGCGCAAGAAAGAGGGGGGTCTCTCCTGCATCGTTCTTCAAAGCGGCTTTTGCTCGCTTAGCTACCAGTTTGATAATATCTAAATTACCATTTTTAATAGCCAAGGTCAGAGGGGTTTCGCCTACTTCGTTTTTTCGGTTAATAACTGCCTTTTTAGACAAGGCTTCCACCATGTGGATGTCTTGCTTTAGTATTGCGAGCGTGAGCGCAGTTTCCCCAGCCGCATTATGTCGATAGTAATTGATACTGTCTCTTTTCATGTCCGCTACGCGCTTAGCATTACCTGAATTGACAATATCAAAGGTTAATTGAGAGGTCGGTTTTTTAGTTTTTTTTCTAACTTTCTTCTTTTTCTTTTTTCGAACATCGGAATTAATTTCTGGTGTAGCGACTATCTCTTCCATTGCTTCTTCAGTGGAGGGAGGAACAACCATTACATCTTCTTCAGGAATAAAGACTCCAGATTCTTCTTGAGCCTGTGTCAAATTCATATTGCATACAAAAGCAAGCAAAATTAACAGAGAATGTCTCATAACTGTTATTTTTATAGCACCTGAATCGGGAGATATTCAAGTACTCGGTTAAGGTTTTTGAAAACGGAACAATGTAACGTTCTAACCAGATGCTTTGCTTTTATATAGATCTATTAAATTAGGGTATAGATCCATTGTTTATGAAAAAGGTGATGGTGTCTGTTCTATAGATTTTATGCTGTAGATCTTGTCATAGCATTTAGAGTCTGGCTCCTGTACGATGACTAGAGACGGTCTTGATTACCAACGATGTTTGAAATAAATTACGAATTGAATAGACTACCCTTTTTGGGTAGCGAAGAAATAATATGTAGTAAACAAGTGTAGAAGATTTAGCGGATAGGCAGTTTGTATTTTCTTTTTATTTATTTAAAATATACATTCCTAAAATGCTTTTCGAGCTATATTTATTTTACAAAGTGTATATTTTTTTCAAAAAAAAATTTCATTAAAACTATTTTTTTTTATAAAAGTCTAATTACTAGCTTATTATGAAAATATTGTGCTTGTATTTTTTTCCATAAATACTATAATTCAATATGGAACTAGTATCTTTAGCAATTTTAAAATATTTATTTATACTCAGATTAATTCACGCAGAGGGCGCAGAGTCCGCAGAGTCGATTAATTTGATAACCATATTCTCTACGTGATAAAACTGCACGTACTATAGACTACTGGACATTTTATTCAGAACAAAAACTATGTACCAATTAATTAAGCCTTTGTTGTTTTCGATGACTCCAGAACGAGCACATCATTTTACCGTTGCCTTAAGCAAACTAGGCTTTGGACTTCCTATTATTAATTCCATTTTACGAAAGTCATATAGTAGTCCAGAGAATAAAATATTAGAAAGAAATTTAATGGGGCTACATTTTAAAAATCCAGTAGGCTTAGCGGCTGGCTTTGATAAGGATGGAAAGTATTTTAATACAATGGCTAATTTGGGTTTTGGTTTCATAGAGATTGGCACCGTGACGCCTAAGCCACAAGGAGGAAATCCACAACCCAGGTTGTTTCGATTAAAAAAAGATAAAGCAATTATTAATCGGATGGGATTTAATAATGAAGGCGTAGAAGCTTTGGTAGAACGTTTGAAAAAAGGAAGACCAAAAAATGTAGTCATTGGTGGAAATATCGGTAAAAACAAAGTGACGCCCAATGAAAACGCTACAGACGACTATGTATATAGTTTTGAAAAATTATTCCCTTATGTAGATTATTTTGTCGTCAATGTTAGTTCTCCTAATACTCCAGGTTTAAGAGACTTACAAGAAAAAGAACCGCTTACTAAATTGCTTTCTCATTTACAATCTTTAAATCAAGCTAAACCTACGCCTAAACCTATTCTTCTTAAAATAGCTCCTGACCTAACTAATTCTCAATTAGATGATATTTTAGAAATAGTGACAGCAACTAAAATAGAAGGGGTCATTGCAACGAATACCACAATAGAAAGAAGTGGCTTAGAGGAAACCGAAGAGGCTGTTAAAAAAATAGGTAATGGTGGCTTAAGTGGTCAACCGCTAACTAATAGGTCTACAGAAGTAATCCGTTATTTATATGATCAATCTGGAAAAAAATTATTGATTATAGGAGTAGGTGGAATTGCTTCGGCAGCAGATGCTATTGAAAAAATAAATGCGGGCGCCGCTTTGGTACAAATTTATACAGGACTCATTTATGAGGGACCTGATTTGATTAGACGGATTAATGAAGGTATTGTAGCAAATTCGGAAGGGTAGGATATCTAATTGTTAGAATCAGAATTTACAGAATTTAATAATTTACAGAATTTGCTAAATGTAATGTTGACAATTTCTGTGAATATATTAGGAATAAGTTCCGCTCGAAAATCTTGAAAATTCTACAATTCTGAAAATTCTGATTCAAACAATGGAAGAATTTAATAATTTGCTAAATCTAATGTTGACAATTTCTGTGAATATATAGGAATAAGTTCCGCTCGAAAATTTTGAAAATTCTACAATTCTGAAAATTCTGATTCTAACAATGGAAGAATTTAATAATTGTAATATTAAGAAGTATCTAAGAATAAGTCCCGCTCGAAAATTCTCTAAATTCTACAATTCTGAAAATTCTGATTCAAACAATTATTTCGTCATTCCCTAAGCATTGAAAATACTACATATTACTGCTGTAAATAAACTACATATTTTTCTTCAAAATAATGCTCTTTAAAAAATTCTTGTATGCTGTACAACTCTGTATAATTCCCTTTGGGTAGCTCTTTAATTTCTGCTTTTATATATCCTCCCTTCAAGGCTAATACGCCATTAGGTATGGGATGAACATGGTCTTTTTTTAAAAGTCGCTGAGACCAAAGTGCCAATTGAGGCATCTTGGCAACTGCTCGAGTTACCACAAAATCAAATCGTCGTTTCTTCAATTCTTCTGCCCGCATTTGCATCGCTTCCACATTTTTTAACTCTAGTGCTTCAACTACTTCTTTTACCACTTTAATTTTCTTTAGAGTACCATCAATCAGCGTGAATTTTACATTGGGAAATAAAATGGCTAACGGAATTCCAGGAAAGCCTCCTCCTGTTCCCAAATCTAAAATCTCCGAGTCTGATCTAAAACGAACAACTGCTGCTATGGACAAGGAGTGTAGTATATGGTGTAAATAAACATTATCAATATCCTTTCTAGAGATAACATTAATTTTTTGATTCCATTCCTTATAGAGTGGCCCTAGTTTTTCAAATTGATGTAACTGCTCTTCTGTCAGCTTTGGGAAATAAGCTTTTATTTTTTCCATATTAGTAGTTGGACAAAACAAACCTTCTTGTGGTCGGTTGTTTGTCTTAGATTAAGATAGATTTTAAATTACTCAATTTACAGCGTAATTAGTCGTATAGCTAAAATGAAAGCAATTATAAATGTAATACTTTAGTTTTGTCCGAACTTCACCGTCTTTTTTTCAAAAAAAGATGTATTTTATACTTCGAATGTATCTTCTAAATTAAACCATCGAGCCATGCCTTTAATCATTGCATTATTTTTTAGCTGCCTTATGATGGCTTGTAATGCCCCTGTAAATATTAAAACAGTAGCTCCTTCCAATAATAGCTCTATCATACGTTCCAGCTATCCAGAGGGGATGCCACCAGTGTATGATCGTTTTGAGGACCTTGCTTATATTTTTCAGCAGCAGTCGGATACTACGTATGTTATTAATTTTTGGGCTACTTGGTGTAAGCCTTGTATAGAAGAACTGCCTTATTTTGAATCCTTAACAAAGCAGTATAGCGATCAAAAAGTAAAGGTCATTTTAGTAAATTTGGATTTTGAAAACCAACTGACAACTAAATTATTATCTTTTGTAAAAGAAAACCATCTCCAATCATCCGTAGTTGTGCTATTAGATCCTGATAGTAATGACTGGATGAATAAAGTAAATTCTCAATGGTCAGGTGCTATTCCTATAACGATTATTTATAAACAACAACAGCGAGCTTTTTACGAAGCTTCTTTTGATACTTTTGAAGAGTTAGAAGAAAAACTTCAACCATTCTTGTAAGTGTAAGTAGTGTGACAATAATAAGCTAACTTTTTATTTTCTGATTGTATAATTGCAAGATTGTGTGATTGTATACGTGACGTACACAATCATACAATCACACAATTTCAACCATCAA
>JALZWC010000791.1 GCA_023300255.1 Saprospiraceae bacterium
CCGAAGTGTACACTTCGGCTTCGAGTTTATCTCATTCAATTTACTTGACATTAAGGTAGCCCGAATAATACGTGCCACCTCCGTCATTAAAAACATAGTAATAAATCCCAGATTGCTCTGGATTTTCTTTTTTGTTTACATCGCCATCCCAATCATTGGAATAGCTGTCTTTTTGAAAAATCTCCATACCTCTGCCGTTAAAAACGTACAAAGAATTTTGAGGATAATTTTCTACACCATGGATGGTAAAGTTCTTCAACTTACCAGCATTTTCATTGCTAGACGTACCACTCATAAAAGTGATGGACTCGCAAAGGATGTCGATGGAAACGTTTACTTGTGTGACCTGTTCTCCAACCGTCATTTCATAAACGAATACATCATTTTTTTCACATAAGTTTTGGAGTGGCGCGTACTTAAATGTTTGATCTTCATTTAAGGTCACGTCTCCGAATTCAGGTTGTTTAATTACTCTAAGTAGTACGGGGCTTTCAAGCTCTTCTTCTGTTTGAAGATACTCAAAAATTACCGAATTATTTCTGACCACTATTACATGGTCATTCGTCTCAAAAATATTTTCTTTTTTAGTAATCGGATCTGTGGGGTTGTTATTACTGTAGCCCATGTTAGATACAGCAAAGAGGGAAAGAAAAAAGAAAAAAGTCTTTTCTCTTAAAAGGTGTTTGGTGTTACTAGATAACATAATCTTCTAGGTGTAAGTGGTTTGCTAAGTACCTAGTGTTAAATAGTTGTCATTTTTGATGACGCTATTTTTTCGTTACGCGAGATAAAAATTCTCTGGATAGCCTAAGCTGTAGAGATGATTTTTAACGAAGCAGAGCGGAAAAAGAATCCATCATAAAATGTATCAATTATTTGATAATAGGTATTTTGTGTTCGTAATAGTTTTTAATATAGATAGCTTATCAACTAGGTTGATATAGCGAATTTCCTTAGGAAGATCATCAGAGGGAGGTAGTTATAAAGTTACATGGGACTCAGAATTGCTAATAATCTTAAATAGATTATAAATACAATAGAGGGTCTTGTTTAAAAAGTTGGAGGAATACGGATTGGGTAGAAAATTTATTATCCTGTAGGGAAGTGAATAATAAACAATTGGGTAGGTTCTTTCTTTTATTCAAATTCTATACCAATGCTTCCTAAAGTCACTACTTTAAACTATTTTCTTTGTTTTTACACCTTTTAGGGTAGAGTATTCTTTTTTCGCAAATACGGAATGATAACTTTATTTTTTTTAGAAAAGACTACTGTGCAATTTCGAAAAATTGCTCTAACCGATTTCCTTGTTCATCTATTAGTGTAAGTAAATGTTTTCCGGGGTAAGGGTCTAACGCTTGGTGATGAAAAGACTGTGTACTGCCAATATAGGCTTCATCAAGGTGCCAGTAAATAATTGATAATGGATCTCTATGAGCGGCCTTAAATACTGTTTTACTCATAGATCCATCTATGTTTCTTGGTATAGTAATTTTGGTAGATTGCTTTGGATAAATCATTTCCATAGGAATAGTGCTTGAATTGTTACTTCCTATACAACCTTCAAGATAGGGAGGTAGTGCTTGGTAACTTGGACTAATAAATTGATAATAATGTGCTTCCCCTGGCGGAAGGATAAACCACGGTTCATGTCTCATTTCATTTGGAGAGATACAATTACTACTCACTTGATTTTTTCGGGTAGAATCTAGATGTATCATTTGATGATATTTACAAAGAGGGACTTGTTGTCCGCTGATAGGTGCCCAAATGGTATCTGGTGTGCATATAGTAGAAGCTCTATATCCGCTTTCTTTGCAAATAGGTAAAGCAACACATTCGTCATAAGGTAAATCAAACCAATCAGCTGTTGGTAGCAAATCAAATAAATCAAAGAGTATAGGAGCTGCTGTTTGTACACCTACCAATCCTGGTCGGCCTTCTCCATCTGCATTTCCTACCCATACACCAATAGCATATTTGGAAGTGACGCCTATTGCCCAAGCATCCCGAAAACCAATACTTGTCCCTGTCTTCCAAGCAATTTTTTGACTAGAATTAAATTGTTTCCAATTACCTGCTGCATTGGGCCGCTCTACTTTTTTCATGGCTTCAAAAGTGTAATAAATGGAAGCTGCATTTAATACTGGTGCTTCCTTCAACAGATCTTTCGATGGATTCTCTATAGGAGAATAACTGGCAAACATAAAGTCATTGGGATCATAAGCACCATTCAAGGTTGTATAATTGTTTAAGGTTTTGGCCATAGATCTATAGACATTAGTGATGTCCCAAAGCGTTCCTTCTGCACCACCTAAAATTAAAGGTAATCCATAGTGATTTGCTGGTTGTCGGATAGTGCTTAATCCTAGTTGTTGCAATAAGAAATGAAATTTTTCTAATCCATATAGCTGTAACAATTTGATAAAGGGCACATTCAACGATCGGATTAATGCTTGACTGGCTGGCACCACACCATCATAAGATTCATGAAAATTTTTGGGCTGGTAACCATTCATTTGAATAGGAATATCCGTTACCAAGCTATTAGGTAATAGTTGCCCTTCTTGTAATAACCCCGCATAAAGGAAAGGTTTTAAAATACTACCCGTACTTCTTGGAGCTTTAATGATATCTACTTGTTCTCCATGCTCTTTTCCTGTATTAATGGTATTCCCAACATAGGCGAGTACTTGACCTGATTCCACTTCTAATAGAAGGGCGGCACTATTATGAATGTTATTCCCTTTTAATTGATGTTGATGTTTTTGTATGATTTGAGTAGCAAATGTTTGCAATTCTACATCAATCGTAGTGGTTAATCTAGTAATGGTATTTGTTGATGTTGCAAAAACTTCTTGCTGTACTCTGTCTAATAAATGAGGAGCTAAATTTGGTAATGGAAGAGGTTTGGTTGGTAGACTTTCTTCTTTAGAAAGACTTAATTGTAGTTCATCAATATAGCCAACTTCAAATAATCGTTGGAGCAATCTGTTTCTTTTTTTGAGTAAAGCAGCTCTATTACGGCCTGGATGGATTAAGGCTGGACTATTAGGTAATACTGCCAGCATTGCTGCTTCTGCCCAACTGAGCAAAGCAGGCTGTTTGCCAAAATATCTCCACGAAGCCGTTTCTAAACCTACTACATTTCCACCAAATGGCGCATGGCTAGCGTATAAGGCTAGAATTTCTTCTTTAGTAAAAGTTAATTCCAGACGAGTGGCTAGAATCAATTCTTTTATTTTTTCAATAAAGCTTCTTGCTTTCCCTTTTCGAGCTAATCGAATGACTTGCATGGAGATCGTGCTCGCTCCGCTCACCACTTTTTTCGCCTTCCAATTTTGAGTGATAGCCCGACCGATTCCAATAATATCAAACCCCGGATGTTGAAAAAAACGATGATCTTCAAAAGTAGTAATTGCTTTTGTAAATTTATTTGGTACTCCATTTATATATGGAAATCGCCATTGTCCATCGACAGCAATTCTGGCCCCTAGTAGCTGTCCATCTTTATCATTTAAAACTATACAAGTAGAATCTTTAAATAAAGGATTGGGTAAACAACAATAATAAGCGATCAATAGCACAATTAGGAGTATTGCTCCAAAGCATTTTTTAGTATAGGTATTTTGCGGCAATTTGAGCATTTTTGTACCCGTTAAAGAGTCTTTACTAAACGAATGAAACTTATGAAATATTTAGTATTAATAGCGAGTGTAGTTATTCTAAGTCAATGTACCAATAAAATAAGTACTAATACGCCTACAGGTTTAGAAGATTGTACTTGTATACAAACTTTTCAACCAGTGTGTGGAGAAGATGGCGTAGAATATGATAATAGCTGTCTTGCAGAGTGCGCTGGGATAAGCTATGTAGAAGGGACTTGTCCAATTAGTACGAAAGCTAAAGTTGTAGATTTAGGAGATCCCACAATTGATGGATGCGGCTGGATTATTTCGGTTGACATAGATGGGGTAGCGGTTAACTTCCGACCAGATAATTTACCTACTGCTTTTCAAAAGGATGGCTTGGTTGTAGCTATCGCTTATCGAGAAACGGAGGATTTATCGCCTTGTGGTAGGGGATTACAGATACCGATTATAGAACTTATTAGCATAGAAGAGAGTTAATGTTGAATCAATTTACTTAAGTAAGTTTAGTCAACGTCACTCACGACTTGCCTAAATCCATGTCATCTGCGTGACTACGAAGTAGTTCCGTGCCTGCCTGGCGAAGACAGGTTGAATTACATCTAGTTAAATTATTTAAAAAAATAACAATATGAGAATAACAGAATCCACTTCCAACCATAGACACCTAGAAAAAATGTCAATAAAAGAGTTATTGACGAATATGAATAAAGAAGATCAAACAGTACCAAATGCGGTAGCTAAAGCCATCCCACAAATTGAGGCATTGGTAGCAGCTGTTGTAAATAAAATGAAACAAGGAGGTCGTTTATTTTACATAGGCGCAGGAACGAGCGGTCGACTAGGAGTGGTAGATGCATCAGAATGCCCACCAACATTTGGAGTGCCGCATGATATGGTGATCGGTATAATAGCAGGTGGAGATTCCGCCATAAGAAGAGCGGTGGAATTTGCGGAAGACGATGAACAGTTAGCATGGAAAGACTTGCAAGCTTATCAAATAGATAAATCGGATGTAGTAGTTGGTATCGCAGCATCGGGTTCAACCCCCTATGTTATCAATGGAATGAAAACTTGTCAAGCTAATAATATTGTAACAGCTTGTGTTACTTGCAATCCTAACTCCCCTATGGCGACCCACGCGGATTTTCCAATAGAGGTAATTGTAGGTCCAGAGTTTGTTACGGGAAGTACCCGCATGAAATCAGGTACGGCTCAGAAGCTAGTGCTCAATATGCTAAGTACCAGTGTCATGATTCAGTTAGGTAGAGTGGTCGATAATAAAATGGTAGACATGCAACTCAGTAATAATAAATTAGTGGATAGAGGTACTAAAATGGTAATGAATACTTGCACTATAAGCTATGAGCAAGCTAAAAAATTATTGCTTAAAACTGGAAGTGTTCGTGCGGCAATAGATCGACACAATAATATGTGAATAAAATAACATACTAAAAAAAAATATTATTTATACTCCATTGATTCTTATGAATATAACATTATCTTTGATTTATCTTAATAAAAGTCATTAAAAATAAGTAACGATTAAATAACAAGTCCATCAATCTCGATGGACTTATTATTTAATCGTTACGGAGACTAAAGCCTCAAAACACTTTCCTAACTGTAAAAGTTTCTTTTTTTATACTCAAAAATTTAGTAAGGACGAAAGAATAAATCCGCTTATTTGGAGGAGATTTTTTTGTTTCCCCTTTTTCTTAAAAATCCTTATTTCCTATCGATTCGTTAGGCGAAATAATAAGGCTGTAGAAGTATTTTTAAGAAGATCAAACATCGTTTGAGAACTGCAAAGCAGTTGGATGGAAAGCAAAAGAAGTCGTTCAGATGATGAGGGGTATTACTTGTTCTAAATATTCGAAATAAAACCATCTAGTCGTTTATTTTTTGGGCTTTAATTTATGAGACTTAAATTCTTATATTAGTTTAATAATTCATTGAATTAATTACTAGTATAGTTTCTTCCATATTGGAAGAACATTATGTAAACACTACCTTTCCTAACTTCTTTCCTAAAACTAATCTACACCATAATGTATGGTCAATGGACTGTAACTCTATTGTAAATAAAAAGGAAAACTATATATTTTTTGAACCAAAATTTTTTACACTAATGAATTTAAATATTACTCTCCGTCTAGCGATTATGATCGTAGGGCTGATGATTTGTAGCGCCACTAGTTGGGCAAACACAAATGATCATTCGGAAACTATTGAAACAACGGCAAGTTGTGATCTTGCTTTTACTACAGAGCTAATTGGCGTTTTTTGTAATGAAGATAGAGGAAACATTGTAGTAAACATTACAGGTGGTACTGCTCCCTTTAGAGTAGAATGGGATAACCATGATTTCTCTATTTGGGCAGAAGTAGAAGTGGCTGGAAATTCTTACACTATTACTGGACTACCATCAGGAATCTATAAGATCCAAGTTAGAGATGCTTTTGGTTGTTTACAAAAACAAGATGCTTGTTTAAAAGATCAAACAAGTACCATGGAATTGACAGTAACTAACAACAGTTCTTCTTGTGATACGAAAGGATCTATTGCTGTTGTGGTTGGTAATAGCTCCCCGCCATATTGGGTGACGCTAGACGGTCCTACACCACAAGGACATATTATAAATGAATCTGTTTTTACTTTAGATGGATTAGAAGGAGGAGAATATACGGTTAAAGTAAGAAAGGAAAAATGTGAAGCTACTAGAACTATAAAGGTAACAACCAATACTTCTACCTTAGGTTTGCAGGTGAATGAAATTGCTTCTTGTGCAGGTAGTTTTGCTGCTGTAGCAACAAATATTACAGGAGGCCATCCCAACTATCGGCTTTATTTTGACGGACCAACATCTGGTTTAACGCATTCAGAAGGGCCCAAATTAGTTCAGAATTTAGCACCAGGTACTTATAATTTTACAGTAATTGATCAAGAAGGATGTACGATCAGTCAAGAATTAGAAGTAGGACAGAAAATTCTTGATAATGTCTTTTTTACTGCAAATGGAAACTCAGGAGTTTGTGGTGGATTGGGATCTATAAGTGTAAAAGGAAGGACTGGATCTGCTCCTTATGAATTAACATGGCGAGGTCCAAGATCGAGTACAGTTATTCTTAATGATGACGAAGACTACAATATTACGGATCTCCCAGCAGGGCTTTACGAGGTACGGTTGCAAGATGTATCTGGTTGTACTCATATACAAGAGGTACAGATAAATGAAAGTACTTCGGATGTAAGCATAACTGCGGAAGTGACAGTAAATGTTTGTACCCAGACAGGAGATATTTGGGTAACACCTGCAGGAGGCACAGGTAGTTATACGCTTACTTGGTCAGGGCCTACTCAAGGTAGTGTAGCTATTGGTACTAATGGTTATTCTATTACGGGACTTCCATCAGGCAAATACCACTTGACTATTACGGATCAAAATGGATGTAGCGCTACAGAAGATATTGAATTTAATATTGCTTCGTCAAGCTTAAGTATGACTTCAGATGTAAAGACTAATGTTTGTACTCAAACAGGAGATATCTGGGTGACACCTGCAGGAGGCACGGCCAATTATACGCTTACTTGGTCAGGACCTACTCAAGGTAATGTAGCTATTGGTACTAATGGTTATTCTATTACGGGACTTCCATCAGGCAGATACAATTTGATTGTTACGGATCGAAATGGATGTAGTGTTACTAAAGATGTTGAATTTAATGTTGCTTCGTCAAACTTAAGCATCACTTCGGATGTAAAGACTGATCCTTGTACTCAAACAGGAGATATCTGGGT
>JALZWC010000792.1 GCA_023300255.1 Saprospiraceae bacterium
TAGCTTATTTTGTTCTTAGTTTTTGCTTTAATGAAGGAGAATTGTTGATACTTTGACTGAATTAAAGTGAAAAATAAGAGCAAAAGAAGCAGCATAAATCACGAAGTTATTTCATACACATTCCTAAGGCTTACTTAATTTAGTAATAACCTCTTCACTAAATTTCCTTCTGAAGTATCCATTTTTAGAAAATAAATTCCTGCTGTAAGGTTACTTAGATTTAAGGAGGTAGGATTAGAAGAAGCATGTACAATACTCCCTGTTGCATCATATACCGTAGTATTCAATACCGTAATTCCAGATGATTGAATATTTATAAAGTCTCTCGCGGGGTTAGGATAGATCGTGACTTTTCTTGATAATTGATCTAATACATTAGTACTTGTACTACCTGCTGGATTGATAGATAAGTTAGTGATATAAATATCATCACCAGTTCTTCCCCCATTGGCATTAGCATCATTAACAGATAAATAAAAGCTAATAGCTCCAATTGATTCAGCTGGAGCTTGCCAATTAACCATCCAAGATGTTTGTTCATTTCCTGCTGTGGTATGTGTTAAGTAGGATCTGTCTGCTAAAGAGTTACCAGCTCTAATCTGAGTATTTGATTCTTCTACTAACTCCCAACTTCCTGCATTATTATTTAGAGAATCTAAAGCGACTAGCTGAAATCCATTTTTTGCTTCATTCATGGCGTTAGCCAAGCCCACAGTCATAGCATATGTTTCTCCTGGCGCATACACCAAAGATGCTTCATCAAAAGTAATCGCAATAGAAGCTGCTCCAGTATTCTCTGCGACATCATGACAACCACTTCTTCCACACGTTGCTTCTCCCGGAGCACCTGTTGATTGTGCGGGGCCTCCACTTGAGTTACTTAATAGAAAAAGATAAACAGTAAATCCTAGGATAAATGGTAGGTAGGTAAAGGTATTCTTCATTGAAAATATTTGAAAATGATAAAAGTCCAATATTACCAATTTCTCTACAACCTTTTTTGGTAAGCCTAAAAAAAAAATCGTTATGGTACCGGATAAGACAAAAAACAACTCTAACTGTTAGAGTTGTAAATTTAGTCGTTCCTAATTCAAACAAAAAAAGGTGAATTCTCAAAAGAGAGCCCACCTTAATTTATTTTTCGTACGACTGTTTCTAGTTAACAGATGCTGCTAAATCTTTACCTGGCTTGAACTTTACAACGTTCTTAGCCTTGATTTGCATAGCCTCTCCAGTTCTTGGATTTCTACCTGTTCTGGCTGGCTTGTGAGTTACAGAGAAAGTTCCAAAACCAAGAATGGCAGCTTTGTCGCCATCTTTTAGTGAATCTCTAACTGTATCTAGTACACAATTTACAGCTTCTGTAGCTTGTGCTTTTGTAAGGTTAGCATTCTCTGCTACTTTACTAATTAAATCACCTTTGTTCATTGAAAAAAAGTTTTAATGCTTTAAATTAATTCGAGGCAAATGTATTGGGTTAATCTAATTAAAACAAAAGATTTCTAAAAAAAAAACGATTTATGTACGTTTTTTAACGGTTTTTAAAGGTTCATTAAAAGGCAATATTTTTTAAATCATTATTTTTAATACAATTTGTTTTATAAAATAACAATCCATATTCACTTGACAATCAACAAATAATACTATTTATATTTAATCACTTGAAAGTTATTAACATTGTTTACCCCTTCTTTTTAGATTTTTTCAAACAATCTAATAATTTTGTCAAATCTTCTTCATTATTATAAACATTTGGACCAATTCTCATGGCATTTCCTCTAAAAGAGACTAATATTTTAGCTTCTTCTAGCGTATTTTTAAGTAAAACTGGGTCTATTTGATCGTTGAAAGTAACTCCAAATAAGTGCGCACTTCTATAGGTATCTGCTTCAATAAATAGTCCCATATCACGCATTTCGGCTATAGCTGATACTGTAATTTGGTGACAATAAGCTTGAATTTGATCCACTCCCCAAGTATTCAATTGACGAATAGCCGCTAATAGTAATGGCGTTAGTATAAAATTACTTTGCTCCCCTACAGAGTACCGATTCGCTAATGGACGGTATAATGGCTGATAGTCTACCAATCCAGTAAAGTCCTCACTATTAAGTCTATTTAGCCAATTTTCCTCAATGGGCGTTCCATTATCAAAGTAAGGCCCATAGTACGCCACACCTAATGAATAAGGCCCCATTAACCATTTATATCCTCCACATATTAATGCATCTGGATAAATTTCTTTTATAGAAAAAGGTAAAGCGCCTACCGATTGAGTACCATCAATAACTAATAATGCACCGTGCTCAATTGTCTTTTTTCGAATTGCTTTTAAATCAAATAAAGTACCATCCTTCCAATGCACATGACTGATCGCTACCATCTTTGTTCGATCTGTTATTGCCGCTAGAATATTTTCATTCCAGATTTTTCCACGGTTGTTTTGCGTGGCAGGTGGATGCACCATATCCACTGTCGCTTTCGCTTCCGCTGCAACTCGATGCCAAGGATATATATTACTAGGAAATTGTTCGTCTACTACTAATATCTGTTCTCCTTCTTTGAGGTGAAGGTTATTTGCCACATTTGCTAGACCATAAGAAACTGAAGGAATGATCGCTATTCTGTCTGGTGTTTCTGTTTCTATCAAATCTGCAAAAGCCTGTTTCAATTGAGCTACTGGTTCAAAGAAGTCATTGATACTATAGGTGTAGGGTTTCCCTTGTCGCTTCATCACCTCTATTCCTATTGCTTCCATTTGCTTCATTTGAGGCGACATGTAGGAGCAATTTAAATAGGTAATATCTGAATCGAGATTAAATTTTTCTTTTTGGCAGCGCATGGATGGTAAGTTTTAGAGTGAATAGTAAGTCACGGAGGATATAGAGATTTTCGTGAGTACGGTGGCGTAGATGTTGACAATAATGAACACAGAGACACGGAGGTAAATAGTTGATTTTTCCCCCGTCTCCCCGTGTCTGCCTACCTATGATATATATACATAAATATTTGTGGTTGCGAAATAAAACCACATGTAAAGTAGAAGCTAAACGTAGTTTGTTTATAGATTTAAGTTTTACAATTCAAAATTGGCTGTCGCCAATGATGTTTTTTGAACGCAGAGACGCAGAGATGCAGAGTCAAGTGTAGTTAAAATGTAGCTAAGCCTCTGCATCTCTGCGTCTCTGCGTTCATTTTTTTTCATTGGCGACAGCCAATGCTAAACACTTATGTATACACCATAGCGTTACTTGGAAGGCAGGTTCTTAGAACTCCGTACCTCATTCAACCAAATAAATCCCATCTTTTTCTAAGCGAATAATTCGCTGCTTATATAAAATGCCTATAGCTTTTTTAAAGGTCTTTTTACTCATAGACATCCGTCGCTTTATCTCTTCTGGATCACTCTTATCTGTTAAGTCTAAAAACCCTTTTGCTTTCTTTAGAATTTCAAGAATCCTTTGCGCGTTGGGTTCTATACGAACAAAACCTTTTTGCTCTAAACTAACATCTATCTTATTATCTTCTCTTACTTGTTTGACATATCCTTTTAGTCGATCTCCTGTATAAATAGGTTGAAATATTTCGTTACTATATATTAATCCAGCATGTCGGTTATTAATAATTACATTCCAGCCGAGGTCCGTTGGGTGGGCTACTAATAAGTCTACCTCCTCTCCATCTTTAACACTTATTTCTTTGCTATCAACATATTTCTGCCACTTAGCAGATGCAACCAAACGATCGGTTGTTTCATCACAATATAAATAAACAACATGCCAATCGCCGTCTTCCATATCTCGCTTTTGATGCGAAAATGGAACTAATAAATGCTTCTCTAAACCCCAATCTAAAAAAGCACCAAACTTAGTAGATTGTACTACTTCTAGATAGGCAAACTCGCCGACTACTATTTTTGGTTGCTCTGTAGTAGCCACTATTCGATCTTCCGAATCTGTGTAAACGAATACTTTTATTTCGTCCCCTATATCAAATCCATTCGGTATATACTTGTTAGGTAATAAGACTTCATCTTCCTGATCGTCTACTAAATAAAATCCTTGCTCTTTTTGTCTAGTTGCTTTAAGGGTCGAAAATTTTCCTAATTGAATCATTGTTATTTTTGATACCAAAAACAGAACAGAGAGTAGAGATTAGAGAGTAGAGACGCATTTCGTTTGAAATTAAAAATTCGTTGTTTGCAAACGAAATACGTCTCTATTCTCTACTCTCGCTTCTCTATTCTAAAACCGTATGGTTTTAAATTAAAATCTAAAAGTCAAGCCAAGACTTGGCAATATAGGCAACTGATCTACCCGTTCAAATTGCACTCGATCAAAAAAGAAAATATTATCTCGATCGTACGCATTCGTCACACTAGCTACGGCTTCTAATTGTGTGTGTTTTGAAAAAGTAATGGTC
>JALZWC010000793.1 GCA_023300255.1 Saprospiraceae bacterium
TTTTAATGTTAGGTTATTTTTGGCCGACTACTTAGTGTATTCTAAATAAGCTTACTAAAATCAACTTGTTTTACGCTTTAACGCCAAACAAGTTTACAAGGATATGGATTTATACGGATTTCGACAAAGAAGAAGGATAGCTATTCTGCAAAGTTATTGACGATTTCTTGAATAAATTAGTATTCCACGTAGAATGAACGAAGAATTCGCTAATCATATTTTAGTAATCTAAAAAATGGCTATCAGATGTAAGGTAGTTGGCACTATAAAAGAGTAGTAAGATCCACCGCAGTAGTATGGGTCGTGTTAATTAAACAGGTAATTTAGATTATTTATACAATACCTTTTTAATTAGCAGGATTTACTTGAGTAGTCAGATATATTCCCCCTAACTTAATTGTCGATCATTTTTCCATTTTGCACCATATTCTTCTACAAGGATATTGTCAAAATAGTCAGCTTTTTCAAATAAATGTTTGAATAACTGAAGACCTGTTTCTAGGTTCAAATAACGATCATAGATTAATAAAGAAAGAATAATCTCTTGACCATTAGGATTGACACTAAAAGTAAGCCCTTCTACCTCGTAATTTTGTTTTAACAAATATTGATAAATGGGCTTAATATTTTCTTTAGGGAGGTTACATAGGAATGCATCTCCAATAATTAAGCCAGATTTTTCATGATAAGTAATACTTATTCTTGCGCTGCCTTCTTGTATTTCCCAATTATTAGGCCCTCTTCGGGATAGCCGTACATCATGGCCTGCTTTTATTAGTAAAGACTCTATTGTTTTGCTAACTCCAAGTGGCTCATAGGGTTCTTCTTGGGAAGGAAATGTTATTTTGGTACCGCAAAAAGGACAATATTTACCATTCTTTTTTTCTTCAGTGACAATATTAGAGCAGGAACTACAACGTACAGCCACTCCGTCTTTTTTCACAAAATCATCTAAGGTAGATTGCAAATAAGAAATGGGCAAAGAAAAACCAATATTCTCTCCATTTCGAATCACAAACGTATTGACCCCTACAATACACCCTTCCATATCTAGTAATGGGCCTCCACTATTTCCTGGATTTAGTGCCGCATCATGCTGATAATAGGTCACATTATGTAATTCATGAGAGGTGTTAGAAATAATCCCTTGGGTACTAGTATATTTCAAACCAAATGGATGTCCAATTGCAAGAATTTGATCTCCATTATTAATTTTTTGCTCTGTTCCTAAACATATAGATGGAAGAAGCTCTTCTTTTGGTGATTCTAAAAAGGCTAGATCATGTTTTTGATCTACGTATATCACAGCAACCATCTGGCGACTAATCACTGCTCCGTCTATTACTACTTCCCGATTACCACTCACCACATGCTGATTAGTGACAATCAACCCGTACTCTTTCAAATAAAATCCTGTCCCCTTGCTATAAGGAGTGGCTATTTGAATGACTACATTTCTATATTTTTCTATTATCTCTTGCATATTTTTTTTGAAGTCAGATCGTTCCATTTAGCTTACGCTAATAGAACTGTCAGAAGTCAGATCGCTGCGCTGTCAGATTTAAGATGTTGACCACAAAAAGAAAATAAATATCAGATCAACTTTATTAATGCGTAGGTACGGCAAGAATTAGCGGCACATTATCAACGTCTTAAGTCTCACTTCTGACAGTGTAACGGTCTGACTTCCGACAGCGTAGCGATCTATTCTTTACGCCTTCGCAAGATTCAAATTTCGAATCATCAATAAGAAAGATCTTGCAAATTTAATCAAGTTATCAAATGATAAATCTGATGTATCTGGATTAAATCTAGGGTATTGATGATCATTCGCAGCCGTAATTTTATTGATCGCCCGCTTAATTTCTTTCTTATCTAATTGCCCATTCTCAACAAAATCATACTGAAAACCTAAGTCTTTGAAATAATCTGCTTCTACCACTTGGTAATATAAATGTAGCAACTCCTTCACTGGTTTAGGCACCGCAAATTGGAAAAGACAATAGCCTACAATGTATCCCGGTATAGCCAAAGCGATATGTTCGTATCCATTCTCCTCATACCAATTCATATGTGGCAATTCTCCATCAATAAAACTTACCACTCGATCATGTGTGGCAGGTTTTGTAATTCCAAAAGTATTCTTGACTCTATATAGTTCTTGAAATATAGCGGATTTAGGTCTTTTTTGTAATACCCGATACTCCTTATATAATAAGCTATTTTTCTGAAGACTCGTTTTTCCATCCTTAGAAAAAAACAAACGATGAATTCGTTCTATCGCCTCCATTAAATTGCCTTCTGGTATAGTCAAGTAATCTATTTTATAGCCCAAATTCAACAATAAATAGGCAATAGCGCCTGGATATTCTTGTAATTTAACACCCCCTTCATCTATCTGCTGTAAAACCGTTTTTATATTTTTTTGGATAAAACCGTATTTGATTTCTTTTTCTTCAATACTTATTTCTTCTAATAAATTAGAATCTGTATGGTGTAGCACATCAAACTCTTCTATCAATAAATCATCTAATTTATCCGCCTTAGTAGCGACTTCTTTTAATGCTGCATAAATTTTATAAGGAGAACCATCTATCACATAAGTCGTGAAAGTAATAGAAATATCATTTTCTTCATCCAAGGCAAAACAACTATACTTCATCTTATAGTTCTCCTCCATCAAGCGGCGCATAAAACTTACATTAAGATCATCTGTCTGGACGACTTTTGTGGTCACCTTTACTTTCTTATTATCTGCAAAGCCTTTAATTTTCTTTGAACCTTGAAGAATTTCAAAATTGAGTTGCCCATCTAGCTCCTTCACAATCACATTCTTCAATGTTGAATTACCCAAGTATTGAAAGAATAGTCGATAAGATACTAGGTAGTTTCCTTTTTCAAATTCTTCCACAGAGCTATCCCAAGCCTTATACTGTTCTGGTGTCTTATAGGAATCCGTATACCTTCCAAATCGGATGTTTGGCTGTATTAATTCCTTATCCCCTAATCCAAATATTTTATTAAAAAATCCCATGTTGACTAAAGCTCTCGTCCGTTAAATGCTAAATATCTTGATTTACACAGAATAGCCTAAATAGCTAGTAAGAAGGTTATTAATCTGTACTAGTCTCCAAAATACTAAATTATAAAGAATATAAAAGAATTTAAGTAGTACCAAATTGTTAATTCGCAAAATCTAATGAATTATAGAAAAGAAGAAACAAAAAAAAGTGCTTTAGAAACTAAGTTCTAAAGCACTTTAAAAAGTCAGATAATTAAGACTTAAGGCAAAGTGTAAGAATAAATTGGTCGTTTAAAGCTAGACATTTTTTCTTCTAAGGAATGCTAAAAAACTAAGCATAGCTGGGCTATGGTTCTTTTT
>JALZWC010000794.1 GCA_023300255.1 Saprospiraceae bacterium
TCTGAATCAGAATTTCCAAAATCCCAAGCGTAAACAGGACTCAAATTCTGAAAATTTTCTAATCCTGCAAATTCTGATTCAGACAATTATTAATTGCTCGCTAAAGTCAAAAAAAATTCTCTTCAATTAACTTGCCCTATCAAGCGATCTTCAGAGATAACTTAAGCACCCACCAATCAGACCTAATAAGTCATCTTATTTTGTAAGGCAGACTTCATAAATACTTATTTCTCTATTTGCCTTGTATTGACTATATCCAAGAACTCGTTAAAAGGTCGGCAATGTCTCTGCATATAAATCAATAGTAGAATTATTTTTTATCAATCCAAAAAATAGAAAATGAAAAATGTACTCACCTTATTGCTCTATTTTTTTTGTATTACTGCTATTTTTTCTCAATACGATGAATTTCAAATTCAGAAAAATGGCTTAATCTATAACGACAAAACTATGAGCAAATTAGAACACATAGTTGATTCCTTAAATTTGATGTATAGTAGTTGCGAGCTTGATAAAACGTATTATGCACAAAATCAAACGGTAGCGCATAAAGTAAATTTAAAGCATGCGGATATAGGAAGTGTAAAAAAGGATATGAAAAATAATATGCCACTTGAGGAATTCCTAGAAAAATACCCAAATGCTAAATTGAAAAAAGAAGTACTCGTTATAAGATATAAGTATACCAATTATAAAGGAAGAGAGGTAGTTCAATTAAGAGAAATCGATCCTCAAAATGATTATGGAGTAGAGATAAAAATAAGTAAGCACGATAGGGATTTTCAGAAGACTTGGCGCTATGAAACGTACGAAGGATCAATTACTGCTTTTTATTTTGAAAATGAATTCTCTTCCATACCGCTTCCAGAAAAGTATGCAAATATGATAGGCTACGCTGATTGTTTAATAGACAGTACCACATTAAAATTTAAAGAAGATGCAAAACAAGGTTGGGTTAATTTTCCTGATAACTGGTCAACTCTTCCATTAATAGAGCAGCAAATTTTATTGGATAAAATGAGAAGTACAAAAGTAATAGGCTCTTGCAGTATGGACGATAGCCCAAGAGTGCATGCCATGAATATAGCTATGTTATCCGCAGAAACTACCGACTGGAAAATATTTTTACGATCTCATTTAGATATTATGAATGACAGATTTGATCGGGTAAGTGATGGTAGTTATGCTATGCAAAAAAGGCATACTTATATTAAAGAGTTAGAAGAATTAAATATTAATATTTCTGATTTAATATTTGGAATTTCCTTACGATTAGAAAATCCTTCAGAAAATCACTATTATGGTCGCATCAATAGAATTGGTAGAGCATTCGCAGAAACAGAGAATAGAAACCAAATAGAACAAACAATGCTTTCTATGATCGAAGATGTGGGATTAGATGATTATAATAGAGTCTTATCCTATTTTCTTTTTTTAAATTATTCCTATCATTTAGAAGAAGAATTTAAAGCAGATGCTAAGCAGAAACTTCAAGTGGCTATTACCAAATTACCTAACTATTTACAGAATCGATTAAAACAAGATTAAATAAAGTCTATTCTATTTGACAATTCTTTGTCCGAGTCAGAATTCACAGAATTATAGAATTCCAAAATACCAAACACAAGCAACATCAAAATTCTGGAAATTTTCTAATCCTGAAAATTCTGATTCAGACAGCATTCAAAATAAGAAGAGGGCAACAGCGCCCTAAGCCCTGTTGCCCTCCAATTAGATAAGCAATATTATCAAGTCCAAGTTTAAACTTGGATCTATATTTTATCTCTTCACTTTTACGCCAATTGCTACAGGGCCCTTAGGTCCCATCTCTACCTCAAAAGTTACAGAATCTCTATCTTTAATTTCATCAATTAAACCCGCTGCATGAACGAAGAAACTTTCATTCGTTTTCGGATCAATAATGAAACCATATCCTTTTTCATCATTGAAAAACTTAACCGTTCCTTTTCTAATTACCTCCCCTGTATCAAAATCACCGGCCTTGGTTGCACCAAGCACTATATCATCTACATTAATCACTTTCTTCTTTAATGGATCTGGCGGCTCAGGCGTCAAGTTTCCATTTTCATCTACATACATAAAATTATCACCAGAAACTTTACCTTCTAGAATGTCTGTTTTTTTCTGCTCTTTCCGCTCTGCTCTTCGCTCTAACTTCTCTTTTTTGCGTTTTTGTCTTTTCTTTTCTCTTTCTTTCTTATTAAAAGTTTCTTGTGATTTACCCATACTTTGATTTAAATTAAAAAATATATAGTCATTGTTAGTTTTTTTTCGGAAACTTAATGTTACAATTAAAATTTCCGCTAAAAACAACTTTTGGAGTGCGAAGATAATCAAATTAACGCAAAAAAGTTACATTATTGTTAGTTAAATGACTACCAAGGTGGTTAATTTTAGTTAAATGCTCTTATTTTTTAAAAGACCGTCTACAAAAATTAAGTCCCTCCTTATGAAACAACACATATTAGACTGTATTAGTTCCTGATTTCAAGAAAAAATCATAAATATTCATCATTGGATAAATACAGAGGTGCTGAATTTTATTTTTTCTAAAAAAATTCTAATTAAGAAGTTCATTAAAATGGAATTAATTTTCTTCTCATTAGCTTTTAGTGTAAAGCTTTAATAAATTTGATTTTCAAAAAACCTGAAATTATACACTTAATGAATAGAAGTTTCCAACTACCTGCCTATCTAAAAATTGCGTTTGACAAAATGCTTACCTACTTAAAGGAAAGCAATGAAGGGAAGGATAAAGTTTTACAACAACGCCCCGCAGAGGATTTAGCCAAGGATCTGCAATTAAATCATTGGATAAAAAATGGGGGTATTAGTCCTGCTGATTTTTCTAATATACTAGCGGTCTATTTAGAAAATACGCAACACATGCATCATCCAAAATACATTGGACATCAGGTATCCGTACCTCATCCAATGGCTGGCGTAGCTGGACTAGTCAACGGGCTCTCCAACAATCCAATGGGTATCTATGAAATGGGGCCAGCAGCAGCTACCATGGAGCGAACGGTGATCAATTGGTTATTAGATAAAGTGGGTTGGTTTAAAGGAGCACATTGGTCAGATTTCTCTTTAATAGAAGGTAATGGGGGCGGTGTCTTAACAAATGGCGGTTCCATGGCTAATCTCACTGCATTATCAGCGGCTAGATCAGCGATTGCCCCAGAGTCTTGGGCGGAAGGTAGTCCAAAAGACCTAGTTGTACTAGTGCCTGCGGTGGCTCATTACTCTGTTGCTAGAGCCATATCTATCATGGGAATGGGAAAAAATTCGGTTATTCCAGTAGCGGTGGATGCAAACGAACGCTTGCGCCCAGAGGCACTACTACCTGTGTATGAACAAGTTAAGGCATCTGGGAAAAGAGTCATGGCAGTAGTTGCCAATGCTTGTGCTACTTCTACGGGCTTATATGATCCATTAGATGAAGTGGGCCATTTTTGTGAAACGAATAATTTGTGGTATCACGTCGATGGAGCACATGGTGCAGCTGCTTTAGTCTCTCCAGAGGAAAGCGGATTAATGAAAGGGGCCAATAGAGCGGATTCTATGATATGGGATGCTCATAAGATGCTTCAAGTGAATGCCTTATGTGCTGCTATTTTATATAAAGATCAACAACATATGGGTGCTGCTTTCCAGCAGAAAGGTGCTTATTTATTTCATGAGAAAGAACAACCTGGTTTTGACTTAATGCCTTATACGATCGAATGTACCAAATCTGGTTTAGGAGCAAAATTATTCTGGACTTTAGCGGCGGAAGGCGAAAAGGGCATGGGTAAATTTGTCCATCAGCAATATCAAAAGACAAAAGAATTTCATCAACTATTTTCTGCTCATCCAGATTTCTATTGTCCATATATACCCGAATCAAATATTATTTGCTTCGCTTATACTAAACATGGAGAAGATAATGACATCCAGTTAGCTATCAGGAATGAGATTATAAAAAGAGGTAATTTTTATATCTCCTCTACAGAGGTTCAAGGTCGTAGATATTTACGATTGACGGTAATGAATAAATTAACAACAAGTGCCCATATCGACGCATTAATCCAAGAAATAATTCTTGTCGGGAAAAAAATTACTAAGGGATCAGGAAATAAATAATCTACCATTCTGACTTGTCCTTTTTCCTTGTAAAAAAACTTAAAAATGAAGCCGTAGCTCTGCTATGCCTTAATTT
>JALZWC010000795.1 GCA_023300255.1 Saprospiraceae bacterium
TAATAGTAACGGTTGAAGACGTTTTAACTGGATGTATTGGTATAGACTCGATTAATGTGAATTGTAATTGCCCAATCATCACTAGACCAGATCTTATCAAAGCTGATTTCGTCTGCATAGGCGACAGCAGCCAACTAATGGTTATGGTAGATTCTACAGAAACAGTAGATTGGTATGATATGGATACAGGAGGCACGCTCTTATCTATGGGGGATACTAGTTTTTGGGTAAGCGCACCAGGTTTATACTATGCAGAAACTAGAGATACGGTAACTGGTTGTACTAGTGAAAGAACAGAAATATTGTTCACCTTAGATCCATTACCAACCATAGACCTAGTATCAGATACCTGTGACGCCACCTTCGGCACCTACAGTATCCTAGTAGTAACGAGTGTAGATAGCCTCAGAGCAGACACCGGAACGGTAGTCACACTAGGCACCTCCGCAACAATGGATACCTTTCAAATAACAAATATTCCAATACTAGATAGTGTGATTGTTACCGCAGTGAACAGAACTACAGGTTGTTCAACTGAAATGAAATTCTTTTCACCAAATTGTACTTGCCCAACATTCGCTGCACCAGCACTTAGTAGAGATACGATGCTCTGTGCTTCGGAAACGATTCCTGCATTTGTAGCAACAGTAGGAACCAACCAGACAGCATGTTGGTTCGATGCGGCAGATAGTACCGTCGCAATGAATACCTTGACTTATACACCAACGGTTGCAGGCGTTTACGCAGTCGTTGCCAAAGATACTTTTACCAATTGTGTGAGTGATACCTCAAGAGTTGAATTAGTCATTAATCCTTTACCATCCATAGTGGTATTAGATACGGCTTGTATGAATGATCTTAGTGCGTATTCGATTTTATTATCAATAGCAGTAGGGACGAATGATACAGTCATGACTACAATGGGGACGGTTAGTCAGGTAGGAATCGACTCCTTTGCCATTAACCAAGTCCCAGATGATTCTACGGTAGTGATTACAGTAATGGATACACTTACGAACTGTATGAACGCTATTACGATTACACATAATTGTGATTGTATTAATACCTTGATCGCACCAGTAGCGGCGGTAGATTCTTTCGCAATTTGTCCAGGAGACATTGTGGAATTGATAGCGACAGTTGATTCTACAGAGATGGTTGATTGGTACAATGAAGTAGGTACTTTATTAGTAGCAGGCGATACGTCTTATTCGGCATTTTTGGCAGGCAATTATATGGCAGTCACCAGAGATACGGTTACGGGCTGTACCAGCCTAGATAGTACGACGATTGTTTTAGAAATACATGCACCGCCTGCGGCAAATATTCATAATAGAGATAGTTTATCTTGTGAAAATGATAACATTTTATTGAGTAGTGATACCTTGACAAATGTAGCTTATGATTGGAGCACCAATGGCTCGGCAGTGATTAGTGATACAGCAGCAGTGGCCCCATTCTTTACGATGGCAGCAAATGGCGAAGTAGTTACTTTAATGCTAAGAGATACCGTGACGGGTTGTGTGTCCATGACGACCGATACCTTACGGATAGATAGTTTACCAACAATAACTGCCATTGCGGTAGCCTGTGGGACACAGCAAGATTCTTTTGAAATAACCATTACGACGGATGCCTTGACAGTGAGTGCCAATGTAGGAACGGTTGCAGCAGGTACCAATCCATATCGAATCATAGGGATACCGAGAGACTCGGTAGTGACCTTGACATTAGGTATGACGCATTGTAGTATAGATACGATTATTCAACCACCCGTATTCCCAACAGTTACGAGTTCCATTACTTCTCCTATTTGTCCAGGAGGGGAGGTGAATTTGGTAGCGACGAATACAACCGCAGATAGTCTTATATGGACGGCTACCGGAGCAGGCGTATTAGATACCTTATCTGGTGGAATGGCGATAGTGACGGGCGCAGTTGCAGGAGATATATTTACGATTACGGCAATGGATACAGCTACAGGATGTATAGCGGTTGATAGAGATACATTAGAAGAGTTTGCAGTACCAGCAGCACCCGTAGTAGTCAATCTAATTATTTGTAAAGATGACCCAGCAGTCTTTACGGCAGTAGTACCAGTAGGTCAGACGATTAATTGGTTTGATACAATAGTAGGCGGCGTGCCCTTATCGGTAGGTCCAACCTTTACAAGTCCAGAGACCACCTCAGGTACGTATAATTATTATGCGCAAGCAGTAGATGCAACAGGCAATGGATGTGTAAGTGCTCGAACAGCATTTACCTTAACGATATTAGCTTTACCAAATCCAAACTTAACACCAACCGCAACAGTTTGTCCAGGAGCGACAACGACTTTGACACCAGGCTTATTTAATAGCTACTTCTGGTCAACAGGTGAGACAACAGCAACGGTTGATGTGGGTCGAGGGATGTATTTTGTAACAGTGACAGATGGCAATGGTTGTTCGGCAGTCAGTGCGGTAAATGTAGATACGGTGAGTGCCCAAAATCTTACCTTATCTATACCTAGTACTTTCTGTACGAGTGATGCTGCATTAACACTTACAGGCGGTAGTCCAGCAGGCGGAAGTTATAGTGTAAATGGGATAAGCGGTGGCGTGTTTGATCCAGCAACAGCAGGAGCAGGAACGCATACGATTACTTATGCGCTTGCAGGTGCAGGAACCTGTAGCGAGCAAGTGAGTACGCAGGTGACCGTATTGGCACCAACGACCACGAGCTTGGCACTAGCCAATACTTATTGTGCTGCTGATGCTAGCTTTGCTTTAGTGGGCGGTAGTCCAGCAGGCGGTATTTATTCTGGTATAGGGGTTAGTTCTGCTACAGGAACAAGCGCGGCTACCTTTGATCCAGCGACAGCAGGGGCAGGGACGCATGTGATTACCTACACGATAGGAACAGGGACTAGTTGTGTAACAAGCTCCACAGATGAGATCATTGTGGTAGCAACACCGACAGCGAGTTTCGTACCAGTGAGCACGACTACACTTTGTATACAAGGGAGTCCAGTAGCCTTAGCAGGCGGTAGCCCAGCAGGCGGTATCTATACTGGTACAGGTGTAGCGAATGGCTTATTTAATCCAGCAACAGCAGGAATAGGAACGCATACGATTACTTATACGACAACTAGTGGCAGCTGTACAGATTTTGCAACAGCTACTTATACGGTAACTGCGGTGCCAACAGTAGCATTACAATTAGGCACGACTCAAGTTTGTAATAATGCAGGCGGTACTACACTAAGTGGCGGGACACCAGCAGGTGGTACCTATAGTGGAACAGGCGTAACGAATGGCGTATTTGATCCAACTGGATTGGGCGCAGGAAATTATACCATTACTTATAGCTTTAGTTCAGCAGGAAGCTGCGAAGGAACGGCTACAGCGACGATGACGGTAGCACCGACAGGCAATGTAAGTTTTGCAGCAGGCGCGAGTCAATTATGCGAAACACAAGGCTTATTTACCTTAAGTAGTGGATCGCCAGCAGGCGGTACTTTTAGCGGAACAGGAGTCGTAGGGAATACTTTTAATCCAATATCAGCAGGAGCAGGAACGCATACGATTACTTATACAGGACCTGCCTCTACTTGTTTTGCAACAACGACTTCGAACATTGAGGTAACGGGAGCTACAGCAGTAACGTTCAATATGACGCCACCGAACTTATGTTCTAATAGTGGGCCAATTCCATTAACAGGAGGTAGTCCAGGGGGCGGTACTTATAGTGGAACAGGCGTAGCTAATGGTGTTTTTGAGCCTACAATTGCAGGCGCAGGAACACATACGATTAACTATGCTACGGCATGTGGTTCGGCAACAATGACCTTAGAGGTTCAACCACAATTAGCAGCTAGTTTGAATCTAACAAGAACCTCTGTTTGTAGTACAGAAAGCAGTTTCGCTTTAAGCGGCGGAAGTCCAGCCAGTGTGGGCAATGTCAACGGTACGTATAGTGGTTTAGGCGTAATTAATAACATGTTTAATCCAGCGAGTGTCGGACCTGGAGTTTATCCAATTAGATACACGATTAATCCTGGCTTTGGTTGTACAGGTACGGCAACACAGATGATTACAGTAACAACGCCAAGCACTTCTAGTCTGACTTTACCAACCACTAACTTCTGTACAACTAGTGCAGCAATTACCTTAAGTGGTGGTAGTCCAGCAGGCGGTACGTATAGTGGAAACGGAGTAAGCGGAGGCGTGTTTAATCCAGCAACAGCAGGAGCAGGAACGCATACGATTATGTACGGTGCGAATGGCTGTTCTAGTGGCGCAGCGGCTACAGTAGTAGTGGCTAGTTCCCAAGGAGCAAGCTTCAATTTATCAAGCGCATCGATCTGTGATAACGCTGGCAGCTTTACCTTGAGTGGAGGTTTCCCAGCAGGCGGTACCTATAGTGGAACAGGTGTAATTGGCGATGTATTCGATCCATCGACAGTGAGTCCAGGTACGTATACGCTTACCTATACCGTAAGTGATGCTTGTGCAGGAACGACTTCAGCAACTTCGAATATTACCATAGGCGGTTCTAATACAGGTACTTTAACCTTAAGTAATGCACAGCTTTGTGCGTCTTCTGCAGCCTTTGTATTGAGTGGAGGTTTCCCAACAGGCGGCACCTATAGTGGAACAGGCGTAGTAGGCGGATCGACTTTCGATCCAGCAGCAGCAGGAGCAGGAACGCATACAATTAACTACAATCCAAACGATGGTTGTTCCGGTATTAGCACAGGCGTAATTATAGTGAGCACAGTGCCACCAACACCTGTCTTAAGAATGGCAACAGAAATATGTGTGGGAGCAGATTTATTATTAGAAGCATCGGCCATACCAAATGCATCTTCTTATTCTTGGTCAGGGCCAAATGGATTTACTTCCTTTTTACAAAGTCCAGTGATACCAAATGTATCTAGTTTGAATAGAGGTACTTATAATTTGATTGTGAATGTAGGCAGCTGTACATCAGCGATGTCTTCTTTAAACATCAACGTGACAAGCTTACCAGATCCAGTAACGATAAGCAGTACAGGTACCGTTTGTCAAGGAAGTAATTTTGATTTAATAGTTAATAATCCAACAGTAGGAGACACCTACACTTGGTTCTATGAAACAGGTGCTTTTGTAGGAACAGGAGCTACTTTAAATTTGAGTTCTACGAATAATGCATCAGGTAGATACCACGCAACAACGAATAGAAATGGATGTGTATATGATCCATCTCTAATCAGCAACGCACCAAGTTTTGCTTTTACAGATATAGTAATTTCATCTCAAGCAGCAGTAGGCGCATTTGCAGGACAGGACGCTACGGTATGTTCAGATACTTATGATTTGAATGCTTTAGTTCCATCGAATGCAAATATTTTCGGAGAGTGGTCTACACCAATTAATGGCAAAGCAACGATTGCTGATCCAAACTTAAGGAATACCCCAGTCTTCAATTTGTCACCAGGGAATAACGTCTTTATTTGGACGCTCTCGAATGCAGGTTGTTTAGGCTTATCTTCAGATACGGTAGTCATTAATTTCGCAACTGCACCCGAGCTAACGGATGATACATATAACACCTTCTTTAATACCCCATTGAATGTGGATGTATTAAGCAACGATCAATTTACAACAGGTTTCTTCTTAGATTCTATTTACACGACAGGAGTGGGAAGCGTGATAATCAATGGCGATCAAACAGTCAGCTACGCGCCTAATAATAGTTTTGTAGGAACGGAAGAATTGATTTACCGAGTGTGTGATAATTTCTGTCCTGACAAGTGTGCTACTGCTACGGCAAATATTACAGTAGGCATTGATACAACGGCCTCTATTTTTATGCCGAATACGATTACCCCTAACGGAGATGGAGATAACGATGCATTCATTATACCAGCATTAGGATTAGAAAAACACAATGGTAGTGAATTAATCATATTCAATAGATGGGGAGATGAAGTATACCGTTCTAATGATTACCAGAATGATTGGTACGGCTTCTGGGAAGAGAACAATGAGATATTGCCAGTAGGTACTTACTTCTATGTATTGAATTTAAATAATACAGAGAATAATACTATTACTAAAATGAGTGGCTACATCCATGTACAACGAGATTAAGGGGTAGCAAGAAATCATACATCATATTTCATAAATCATACATCATAAATCTGTGTTACAAAATCTAGATGGATATATGATTTATGATGTAAGATTTATGATTTATGATTTTCCATCCTAACAAAAA
>JALZWC010000796.1 GCA_023300255.1 Saprospiraceae bacterium
TGGTTGCCCTAATCCCTTGTGGTTGCCCTAGTTCGGTGGCAAATTTGGGCAACCAAAAGGGATTGCCCCTACAAAATCGTTCAATAATCAAAAGTGTACGGTAGAGAAAAGAAAACTAACAAAAGAATCTATAATCCATATTCCTATTTCTTATTTAGTAAAAATCTCGTGTTTTAAAATATAGTCATATGATAAAATCAAAAATAGCAGGTATTGGTCGTTATTTACCAAAGACAATTGTTACTAATGATGATCTTTCTAAAGTAATGGACACTTCTGATGAATGGATACGAGAACGAACAGGTATTCAAGAACGAAGGCATGCCATTAAGCATAAGGAGACTTCTACGACGATGGGAACTGCAGCTGCCAAAATAGCTATTGAACGAGCGGGGATCACAGCAGAAGATATAGATTTTATCATTTTCGCAACCCTTAGTCCAGATTATTATTTCCCAGGTTGTGGCGTATTATTACAGAGAGAGTTAGGCATCACTAAAACAGAGATTGGTGCATTGGACATACGAAACCAATGTTCCGGCTTTATATATGGCTTATCCGTTGCTGACCAATTCGTAAAATCTGGGATGTATAAAAATGTGCTATTAGTTGGCGCAGAGATGCATTCAATGGGGATGGATTTCAGTAACAAGGGAAGAAATGTAAGCGTTATTTTTGGCGATGGTGCTGGAGCAGTTGTTATTCAACCAACCCAAGAAGAAAATAAAGGGGTACTCAATACAAAGTTACACTCTGATGGCACTTACGCAGAGAAATTAGCTTTTATCAGCCCAGGATCACATGGTGGTTATCATGCAGACAAAATGGGAGCCGATACAGATTTTGGATTTGAGAAAGATAAGCCATTTGCTTCCATTTTTGGTACTCAAAAAATGTTAGATGATGACCATTTCTTTCCAGATATGGAAGGTAAATTTGTATTTAAATTAGCAGTTACCAAATTCCCAGAAGTGATTAATGAGGGATTAAAGGACGCTGAACTAACGACCGCAGATATAGATATGTTTATCCCACATCAAGCAAATCTCAGAATTAGTCAGTTTGTTCAAAAAAGTATGGGACTTAGAGATGATCAAGTCTATAATAATATTATGAAATATGGCAATACTACCGCAGCCTCTATTCCAATTGCCATGTGTGAAGCATGGGAACAAGGAAAAATAAAAGATGGTGACTTAGTTTGTTTAGCTGCTTTTGGTAGTGGGTTTACTTGGGGTAGTGCGCTTTTGCGATGGTAGTATAGCGCGGTAAAAATCAAAAATCATACCTCATATATCCATCTAACTCAAATCGTGATGGATATATGAAGTATGATTTATGATTTATGATTTCTGATTTCTGATTTACCCAACAAGGAGAAGCGAGCACAGAAAAACTTTATGGTTTTAAACAAAAATAGACAGTGTTAGGAAAAGTACCTAACAAAAAACAGTACATGAAACTATACCCGAATTTAATACGACCAGTAGTCGAAGCACTAGAAGAAATATTCCAAGGAAAGATATTTGCAGATAAGGTAATTCAAAAAACCTTAAAGAAAGACAAAAGATGGGGTGCTAGAGATAGAGCTTTTATTGCAGAAACTACCTATAATACCGTTAGATGGTATCGGCTTTTATATGAGATCAGGGGTGCCCAACCAAGCTCTAAGGCTGACTGGTGGGAGATGGTCGGTATTTGGTTTACTATTAATGAAGTTAAATTACCTGACTGGAAAGAGTTTGCTAAATTAGACGCCTCGACTATCTTGCAACAGCACGCAACGCTATCAGAGAAAAGGATTATAAAAGAATCCATTCCTGACTGGCTCGATGAATTAGGCGTAGCAGAATTAGGCGTAAAATGGCCGGCTACTCTTACTGCATTGAACCAACAAGCTCCTTTAGTAATCCGAACGAATACTTTAAAGACAAGTAGAGACGCTTTACAAAAAATATTAACAGCTAAAGATATTGAATCAACTCCTCATAGTAAAGATGCATTAATAGTATCCAAGCGAAGAAATCTATTTACGCTTCCAGAATTCAAGCAAGGCTTATTTGAAATACAAGATGGTTCTTCGCAAGAAGTTGCTAATTATTTAGGGGTCGAACCTGGTATGTGGGTCATTGATGCTTGCGCAGGAGCAGGTGGTAAGACACTACATATTGGTGCCCAAATGAAAAATAAAGGAAAAATATTTGCACTAGATATACACGAATGGAAGCTAAAGGAATTAAGAAAAAGATCAACAAGAGCTGGCATAGATAATATTGAAAACAGACCGATTGTTAATCAAAAGGTCTTAAAGCGATTAACAGAAAGAGCAGATAGATTGCTATTAGATGTGCCTTGTTCAGGATTAGGTGTACTCAAGAGAAATCCAGATGCTAAATGGAAAATAGACTTAGCTTTCTTGGAAAAGGTTAAAAACATCCAAAAAGATATTTTACAAAAATACCCAAAGATGTTAAAAAAAGGTGGACAGATGGTCTATGCAACATGTAGTATTCTTCCTTCTGAAAACCAACAGCAAGTACAAGCTTTTCTAGATGCAAATGAAGAATTTACGCTCGTCAAAGAACAACAAATATTGCCGCAAGATAATGGCTTTGATGGCTTTTATATGGCTTTAATTAAAAAGGCGGAGTAGGTTTTTTTTAAGAAGCCAGATCGTCAACCTGCCTGCCAAGACACGCTATGATATATACATTACTAAACAACTGGGTGTAACCGCTGTATGCTTTATGATGTATATACAGGGCCGAAACTACGCTCCTTTTACAATCTTTTAGGGGCATCGCCTCGGCCCTGTCTGTAGAAACGGTATTTTGAAATTTTTCTTAAGGAGCGTAGCTTCGGCCCTGTAAAAAGCACACCAAACGGCAGTTCTTATTTCGTGAATGCCAAAGAAAAATGAAATAACATAAATGTAAATAACTGATTATTAGTGTTTTAAAATTATCATAAAATACAAGCGTTAAGTTATGTATATACCATAGCGTTCCTTGGAAGGCAGGTTCAAAAAAAAAAGTCATTGGCGACAGCCAATTTTGAATTGTAACACTTGAATCTATAAACTACCTAAATTTAGCTTCTACTTTACATGTGGTTTTATTTTGCAACCACAAATTTTTATGTATATACCATAGGGTTCCGTGGAAGGCAGGTTCATTTTTTTCATTGGCGGTAACCAATGCTGAACAGTTACACAATTTCCTTATTAATTTGGTCTCAGGAGAACAAAGGGGAGAATTGTCTCACATAACAATATTCATGGATTGTCATAAAAATATGCCTAAAAATCAAACTAGTGGATACAAGCAGATTTTCTGAATTTTGAGTCAACTAATCTTTTCCATTATCGAATCACATCGCAGGCATAATTGCACATCTGACGTGTCTTCTTTTACGTAACTACATTGATCACAATAATTTGCGCGGCATTTTTTACAATCATAAATAGTTGTTACTTTTTGCTCTGTTCTTTGACTTATCTCGTCTACCTCTGCCCCACAATAATTACAGGATGATTTAAATTTTTTATCCATATTCTTAATTTTATCTTTTTATCTTGTTCAATTTTTTGTTCATTATTGGAGCTAATACTTCATCATGTTTGATGAAGTACTTAAAAGCATTGTAAGTAATAGGTCGTTCCAAAAGATCGTTGATGATTTTCGATATATCGCTAATATTCACGCCTAACTCTAAATATTTTTTAATAGCTGGTTTGTGAATATCTAGGACTCTGGCTTTTTTATTTTTGCTTCCTTTTGGTCTACCCAATTGGACTCCTTTAGCTTTTGCAGCCGCAAGTCCTTGTTTTGTTCTGATAGAAATATATTCTCTTTCCGATTCTGCAAAATACGAATAGATAGCCAAGAGCAATTTAGTGTGAGTAGTGGTAGTCGATAATTCGGGTTGCCGAACAAAAATAATCTTGATTCCTTTTTCAGAAAGCGTATTTATAATATTGAGTGTCTCAAGCATATTCCTTCCCAAGCGACTTAATTCGGCTACTAGTAATACATTTCCTTTTTTCAACTTTTCCAATAATTCATCAATCTTTCGCAGCTTTGTATTCTTTGTGGACGAAATGGTCACTTCAATAAACTCATCAATAAGCCAACCTTTCTTTTGCGCATAGTCCAAAAGCAGATGTTTCTGTTTTTCTAAATCCTGTTGGTCCGTACTGATTCTAGTATAGGCAATTACCTTCATTTTTCTGTTTGAAGTAAAATAGTGCTAATTAATTTTGGTTGTCGCCATAAATATAGGGTTATTCAACCATTATTACTTCATTAATAGTGAAAATGTATTGGTCATTTTCACTTCACTAAAACAGTTAAAAATGCCAAAACTCAAGATTTGGACAGCAAAAGAAATTAAGCCGTATGACACTCCACCCAATTTCAATTCCATACAACGCAAAAAGTTTTTGACACTTCCTGTTAAATTGAAAAAACGTATGGATTCGTTTTACACGCCCCAGAATAAAATCGGACTCCACCTGATGCATGGTTATTTTAAAGCTCGAAGACGATTTTTTCTACCTGAAAATTTTAAGCCTTCAGATATTCAGTTTATCTGTAAGCGTTTAGATATCCCCTTCGATGATTTAGACATTTTCGATTATAATCGTAAAACTTATAACCGACATCGAAAGATTATCTTAGAACATTTTGGCTATACCCCTTTCAAACTTAGTAATCACAATACACTAATTACAGAGCTAATCAAAAAATCAATTTGGTCCTTTGACCGAGCAGCTTTAATTCTTGGTTCTATTCTAGAATACTTAGAGTTCCGTCACATCGAGCTGCCGTCTTATTATATGCTACAAACCATTTTAACTATCTCTATTCGAAAACGTAATCGGACACTTCACCAAAAACTAGGTAGGTTATTATTGAAAAACCATACAACCGCACTAGACCCATTGCTCTTAAAAGTTGGTACAGAGATAAACCAGTCCATTTATGTTTTTATGAGTCTCAAAAAACTCATACATAAAGATAACGCAAAATCCGTTCGATTGAATATTGAAAAGCATGAATTAATATGGCAGGTTTATAAACAAATTCATTCGCTTGTACCAAGATTGAATTTAAACGAGGCAGCCATTCGATATTTTGGTGAGCTGGTCATCAAATATAAATCCAATCAGATTATTCGACGCTCCAAATCAGACAAGTATCTATTGCTTCTAGGATTTACCGCTTTCCAAATCCGTAATTATGAAGATCAATTAGTAGATATTTTACTTTCTGCTTGTAGAAGTTCCATTAATGCTGCCTATAAAAATCATAAGGAACACCTATTTCTTACTCGCGTGGAGCGAGGAAAGCGGATGAAAAAAGCAGTAAATATGGCACAGTCTAAACATGATTTATTAAAAGATATTCGATTAATCATTTGGCAGCCTGATGAGACCTTGCCACCAACAGATAAGGTCTATCATCTTCAGGAGTTGCTTCCTATGCTGGAGAAAGAAAAAGATGAAGACCAAGAAGCCTTAGACTTACTTCAACAACAGCATACAAAGG
>JALZWC010000797.1 GCA_023300255.1 Saprospiraceae bacterium
TTAAACCAATTGGTCCGATCACTTCCACAGGCTGATCTGTCATCCGACCACTCCAAAGTGATCGGACGACTTGGTTTGCCTAACGAAATATCCTCTCAATAAAAACAAGCGGTCCGATCACTTCCACAGGCTGACCGTTAATAGCTTTGAGTCATACGTAGCCGCCAAATTTATTTGGCAGGCTCTATATAATTATATAATTATTAGCATTTTGAACCTACCAAATAAATTTGGTGGTTACGAAAAGCGCATTAACGGTCAGCCTGTTCCAGTGGTCGGATCGCAACGCACTATCCGACCACTTCAGCATTAACGGGTAGCCTGTGGAAGTGATCGGATGAATTAATTGGCTGCCCCAGAATGGTTTTACACTCAAATTATTTCAATTGTCTATTGTCGTAACTCCCCCCAGCCCTCTCTTCGTTAAGAGGGGGCGGGGGGAGTTCTGCGGCGTATGCTGAAAAAAAAATATTAAAGAAAACCTATCATTCCCTACAACTCTCGCCCAGCATCAATCAAATCTTTCAAACCAACATCTTTAGTCTTGATGCGCTCCAATAATTTCTCCACTTGTAAGAAGAGCGTACTATCATTGGAAAGTAACTCCCGAATATTTAATAGCAGTAACCATTCCATTGGAAGTTGGTGTTCAATAATTTTTAATAATTCAGGTAAGCGATCGGTATTGTTCGTCTCTTTTCTAATCATTCTAACTTCCATATACAATTCTTCTCGCAGTTTTAGTAGCGGTGTCTTTACTATCTTTTTTTCAGATGTAGGTAATTCATGCTGCACTAAATCAAAGGAGGTATTATCAGCGGGCCCTGCAAAAGCAGCGACTACTTTTTTTCCGACCGCTAAATGATAAATCCCCCATTCAGGCTGAAATAAAATTTCTTCTCCGTGACGTACCGTACAATTTTTAAAAGTAATTAGAATAATTTTACCTTGTAAATTTCTAGTGCCAGTGACTACTTCTCCTTGTAAGTGAATATCTCCTTCAAACTCCAAGGTGATACTTTTTCCTTCGTATATATCATAAGCATCCAAATCCCTTGGATACATATCTTCAATCGCTAAATTAATTCCTTTTAGTTTACCGATAGGAGAGCCGAATCCCTCTGGATGCATAGAGGTGCCATGTCCAATTAGTTCCTTGTTTCTATAAGCTAATGCAGTGGGTCCAGTAAGTTGTATAAAAGAAATTTTGTCATTTTCGTTAGTCAATAATTTTGTAAAGACTCCTGAAATTTGAATACCCGTACTTAGTTCGACCGTTCCTAATTGCTTAGAATTAATTAATTTTTGAACGCCCATTAAACCACCTTTTCGCAAGGCCATCGTATTCGCAAATTCTTCTAAAACTAAACTCAAATGTGCAAAATCTGGCGTAACATATAATTGAGGTTGAGGTTTTGTAATATCAAAAGATTGATGGACGGCAGAAAGATCGTAAGGTATTTTTATTACGGCTTCCGACATACACCACTTACTCTCGCCAATAGAAGATAAAAGTCCAGCACCATATATTTTAGGATCGTCTACCGTACCGATTAAACCATACTCTACCGTCCACCAATGTAAGTTTCTGATCTGTGCCATTTCTGAAGGCTCGCCCATATTGTCTTGAAGATACAGCACTTGCTTTTCTGCCTGTTCGATGTCTTCAATGGCTGTACCTTCTGTTTCTTTTAGAATGGATAGTCGGCGGACAGCTTCGTATAATTCATAATCTTTTTCAGAGGAAATTGCTTTGCAACCTATCTCCCCAAATCGTCTTAAATATTCTGCATATTCAGGATTGGCAATAATAGGCGCATGACCTGCGGACTCATGGATAATGTCAGGTGCAGGGGTATATTGTATGTGTTCTAATTGTCGAATATCAGAGGCAATGACCAATACATTATATGCTTGAAATTCCATAAACGCTGCTGGAGGTATAAAACCATCAACGGCCACAGCTGCCCAACCAATATCTTGTAGGATTCTATTCATCCCATACATGCTGGGAATTTGATCTAGAGAGATGCCTGTCTTTTGCAATCCCTCTATATACGATCCATGTGCTACTTTGCTTAAGTAATCAATATTCCGACGCATCACGTATCGCCAGACTGCTTGGTTAATGGAGCTATATTGCTCATAACTCTGGGGATGTACGTATTGAAATAAATGCTTGGGAAGCTTGTCTAAGATTGGATTAGAAATAATGGCAGTGGACATATTTGGTTGCTTTTTATGGTTAAATCGCTATTTATAAAATTATTAAAATTTAGTCTCTTAAAGATAAAAAGGCTACTATTTTTTAATCAAACAGTGTTAACTTTCTTTAATATTGTTTATTTATAGCTGATTTTTCTTTTAATTTTAGAATTACTACTTTAGACTGGAAAATATTTCGCCTTCTTTTTATGGTGTTTACACTTTAAAATTAGCCACGAAGGCACGAAGACACAAAGCTATATAGGTTCAAAGCTACAGAGGTACATGGTATTTTTTTTTGAATCCTAGCTCAATTTTTTAAAAACCTTTGTGCCTTTGTTGAATAAGAAATGTGACTTTGTGTCTTCGTGCCTTTGTGGCAAAATAA
>JALZWC010000798.1 GCA_023300255.1 Saprospiraceae bacterium
TTATTCTATAGGAGTCTACCCAATAAATTGGGTGACTACGAGCGTTCTCGGTCAGCCTGTGGAAGTGATCGGACCAATTGGGTTGGAATGGCCCCTACTCTGTTTTACACTCGATTTAATAGATTTATGATTTATTGCCGCTCTCTGCTCCCTCCATAATAGCCACAACTCGGGCAGGAGCAGCAGAAGCACCTACTATTTTAAGAGGAAAAACAGCTACCTTAAAGCCACTAGGTGGCAATGCTTTTAAGTTAGTTAATTGTTCCATATGGCAATACTCTTTTTCTTGGCCAACTAAATGTGCTGCCCAAAACGCAGATTTATTACCTGTCTTTTTTGCTTGTTCAATTTGATATTTTAAAGGTAGATCCCATCCCCATTGATCGATTCCCATCACCTTAATACCTTGATCGATTAACCAATGAGTAGCAGCAGCGCTCATGCCAGTACCTCTATCTGGAAATTCCTTTGTTCCCATAAATTGGTCTCTATCCGTGCGAATTAAAACAATCTGACCTGGTAGTAACGTAAGGTTATTTTTATTCAGATCCATTTCTAAATCTTCAATAGTAATTGGGTCAAAATCAGCTTTATGGCTCATATCAATGACTACCCCATCGCCATAACACCAATCCAAAGGAATCTCATCAATCGTTTTAGCTCGTTCCCCATTAACCGTTGGTGTATAATGCCAAGGCGCATCAATATGGGTGGTAGAATGAACCCCCATCTTCTGAATGGTATCATCTGCCCAACCAATAAAATTACTTGGAAATAGCTTGAATGGTAGACCAAGAAACCGAATTAACCACTTTGCTTTGCGATGTGGCTTGTGTTTTATCTTAACTTTCATAAACCAAGGGTCATTGGCATTGTATTGGATTGGTTTAGTTAAGTCTATAATGGTAGGCATAGCACAATAAATTGTTTAAGGGATCAGGAAATAAATAATCTACCATTCTGACTTGTCCTTTTTTCCTGTAAAAAAACTTAAAAATGAAGCCGTAGCTCTGCTATGCCTTCATTTTGAAGCTTATTTACAAGAAAAAATTACTGCGCCATAATTGATAGCTTATTTAATTCCTGGCCCCTAAAGTCTAAAAACAGAATCAAATAACTTCCAAGATAATAAAGAGAAACGGCTATATTTAGCTAATAATCAAAAAATTAGATAAATTTCTGGCATAGAAAGGAAAAATGTTTCTATATTTCCCCCTAACAATAAGTCCATCAGAGAATTACACTCGAATTTAAAGAAAACTACATACTACTATACATGTGAGCTAGAACAGAGAGCAGAGAATAGAGAGTAGAGACAGATTTCGTTTACAGATAACGAAATTTGGTCATTTTTTAAGCGAAATTTATCTCTATTCTCTGCTCTTTTCTTATGTATAGTAGTATGAGAAAACTATACACCGTTAACAAATCGTGTTTTCAATACACAATAACCTTATTTTTTTGGTGGTCAACCTAGAGAATTGCCCATTTCCAACAAAGCTTTGCCACAATACCTTACGTATATTTTTGATATATTGCGTACCGAGTAGTGTTAAAGCAGAATTCGTTCCATTAGTGGACGAATAAACAGTCTGTTATGAGATCCTCTACCTTATATAGTAGAGCGCTTTTCATCACAATTATTTTGAAACGAATATCAATACATCTAATGAGACCTATTTCTTGGTTATTTCTTATTCTGTTGCTTATCTGGTTACTAACAACGACTTATTGTCATAGTACTATGTGTAATTGTGGACCAATAGGTGCTGCTGGAATTGTACCTGTCACTGAAGACACAAATCCATTGCGTACTATTTCCATCTCAGACGCAGACAAAAGCTTTAATACCTCCCTATACGATAACCTTTTGTTCGCTCAATCCGATTGCATGTATGAATCCCCTATTTCTGATTCTTTAAACATGGTATTTCAATCACTATCGGATCACTTACAGACAAACAATGATCGAATCTTATTATTAACTGGCCAGTATCAAAACGCAGAAACGAATAATTGCACAGGCGACGACTTGGGGATAGCTAGGGCAGAAAGTGTTCGGCAATTGCTAGTAGATAAAGGAGTAGAAAGTAATCAAATCCGCTTAGCATCTAGTGAAGAATCTTTAGTAGATCTAGTAGATAACAAGATTATGGGTGGCGTAGCCTATAGTTTTATTAACGGTGATCTAACAGATGTGGAGCAGCGTCTTAGAGAATCTAACATTACACTTTACTTTGATACGAACGATGAAAATATTTCACTCGACTCAGATCAAGAGCAATATTTTGATGATTTGAAGTACTTGCTAAGTCGTAACTCAGATATAAAATCTTTAGTAACAGGACACACAGACGACCAAGGTTCTTCTTCAGGCAATAGACGACTAAGTAGAAAAAGAGCGGAAACCGTCAGAGATTTCATGGTAGATCGAGGAATCCTTTTAGATCAGATCGTATCAGAAGGAAAGGGCCCAGACGAACCTATTGCTAATAACAATACAGATGAAGGGCGTGCTCAAAATAGAAGAGTAGAAATCACAATACAGTAGATTTAGAGTAAGGGGGTAGGAATTAAATAACCTATCCATTCTGGCTTGTCTTTTTTACACGTAAAAAATACGGTGCTATGACGGGTACCTTATTTAATTCCTACTCCCTAAGGAACGGTGAAAAAATAACCTTACAAATTAGGCTGCTTCTTTTGCCCTTATTTTTCAACTTAAAATCAGTCATTATATCAACATAACTCCTAATTTTAAGCTAAAAACTAAGGACAAAATAAGCTCCCCTAAATTTGTAAGTTTATTTCTACACCGTTCCTAAGTCTAAAGTTATTTCAAATAAAATAAAACATCTAATAAAATATATATAATATGAGTCTCTGTACAATTTGGCCATTTCTGACAGGTTTAGGTGCTGCCTTTCTTACCTGGTTATTTTTTCGAAGTATGTTTAAGGGGAAGCTCAATACTTTAACAGAAACTAATCTTAAGCTCACACAAGATAGTGCGAAGCTTACACAAGATAGCGCGAAGCTACGAGGAGATTATGAAAATATTGAGAAACAATATAGTAGCTATAAGCTCCAATCAAGTGAGGACTTAAATGTATGGAAAAATAAGCATAGTCAGCTTTCTCTCCAGTATACGGATATGGAAAATAAGCTCCAATCAGGTGATGACTTAGAAATATGGAAAGATAAGCACAATAAACTTTCTCTCCAGTATACGGATATGGAAAATAAGCACAGTCAGCTTTCTCTCCAGTATACGGATATGGAAAAACAGCTAAAGAATGCACCAATAGCTTTAGCCGCTTCAGGTCAAGGAACTCAACAGGAGATTATTGAAGTTGAAAAAATAGTAGAGGTTATCAAGGAGATAGAGAGAATTGTAGAAGTAGAAAAAATTATAGAAGTACCCGTAGAAAGATCCATACAAAGATTAGTTGAAGTACCTACAGAGATAATCAGAGAGGTAGAGAGAATTGTAGAAGTAGAACGGAAAGTGGAAGTACCTGTAGAGGTGATTAGAGAAGTAGAAGTAATCAGAGAAGTACCTGTAGAATTCATTAAAGAAGTAGAAGTAATCAGAGAAGTAGAGGTAATAAAGGAGGTAGAAAGAATAATTGAAATCGAAAAGAGAATCGAAGTACCTGTAGAATTTATCAAAGAGGTAGAGGTGATTAGAGAAGTGGAAGTGATTAGAGAAGTTCCTGTCGAAAGAATTGTGGAAGTGGATAAGATAGTTGAGGTTCCTGTGGAAGTTATAAAAGAGGTAATCAAAGAAATAGAAGTAATAGAAGAAGTGAAGGTACCTGTAGAAGTGATTACAGAAGTCGAAAAAATCGTCGAAGTAATCAAAGAAGTGGTCGTCGAAAGAATTGTAGAAGTACCAGTAGAAATCATTCAAGAAGTTGAAGTCATCAAAGAAGTTGAAAAAATTGTAGAGGTAATTGTCGAAGTCGAAAAATTAGTCGAAGTGCCTGTTGAAATCATTCAAGAGGTGGAGATCATCAAAGAAGTCGAAAAAATCGTCGAAGTAATCAAAGAAGTGGTCGTCGAAAGAATTGTAGAAGTACCGGTTGAAATTATTCAAGAGGTGGAGATCATCAAAGAAGTCGAAAAAATTGTCGAAGTAATTGTCGAAGTCGAAAAATTAGTCGAAGTACCTGTTGAAATCATTCAAGAGGTAGAAATCATCAAAGAAGTTGAAATTATCGTCGAAGTACCTGTTGAAGTAATTAAAGAGGTAGAGAAGATTGTAGAAGTAATACAAGAAGTCGAAATCATCAAGGAAGTAGAAGTAATTAAAGAAGTGGAAATTGAAAAATTGGTAGAGATTCCTGTTGAAATCATCCAAGAAGTAGAAATCGAAAAAATTGTAGAAGTACCGGTTGAAATTATTAAAGAAGTAGAAGTCATTCAAACTATCGAAATTATTCAAGAGGTAGAAGTACCTGTTGAAGTGGTTAGGGAAGTAGAAATTGAAAAACTGATCGAAGTACCTGTTGAGGTTATTAAAGAAGTGGAGGTCATTGTCGAAGTCGAAAAAATTGTCGAAGTACCTGTTGAAATAATACAAGAGGTGGAAGTCATCAAGGAAGTGGAAGTCATCAAAGAAGTGGAGGTCATTGTCGAAGTCGAAAAAATTATAGAAGTACCTGTTGAAATAATACAAGAGGTGGAAGTCATCAAGGAAGTAGAGGTCATTGTCGAAGTAGAAAAAATTGTCGAAGTACCTTTTGAAGTCATCAAAGAAATCGAGATCATTAAAGAGGTAGAAGTCGAAAGATTAGTCGAAATCCCTGTTGAAATAGTAAACGAGGTAGAAGTAATTAAAGAAGTTGAAGTTGAAAAAATTATCGAAGTACCTTTTGAAGTCATCAAGGAGGTAGAGGTAATGGTCGAAGTAGAAAAAATCGTCGAAATACCTGTTGAAGTCATCAAAGAGATAGAGGTAATTAAAGAAGTAGAAATTGAAAAAATCGTCGAAGTACCTTTTGAAGTCATCAAAGAGATAGAAGTAATTAAAGAAGTAGAAATTGAAAAAATCGTCGAAGTACCTTTTGAAGTCATCAAAGAGATAGAAGTAATTAAAGAAGTAGAAGTTGAGAAAATTGTCGAAGTACCTTTTGAAGTCATCAAAGAGGTA
>JALZWC010000799.1 GCA_023300255.1 Saprospiraceae bacterium
ATCCTCCATTCTTATTACCGCTTTCAATTCTAGTCCTATACAATTTGCGACCAAAAAGTCAACTCGCCGAGTGCCTATTTGACGGCCTTTATAATAAATGTTCATGGTGAATTCTCTAGCAAATGGGATACCTTGTGCTTTCATTTCATAGGCTAAGGCCCTTTGATAAATTTTTTCCTGAAAACCATTTCCTAAATTGTTATGCACTTCCATGGCGCAACCGATAATTTGACCAGTTAATTTCGAGAATTTGTATTTTTCGTTATTCATTGACTGACTTTGATTTAGTTGATTTAGTTGATTTTTGTGATTGGGCAGATTTAGATGTTGACCTTACCTTGATTAATTTGATTTTTCTGATTACGCAGATTTAGTTGAAGCTTAGACGTTGACCTTGATTGCCTTGATTACGCAGATTTAGATGTTGATACTGTGTCTGATTTATTTGATTCAAATATTTATTTAGATTTTTTAGTAGAATCTAGAATAGAATCTAGTTCAACATCTAAGTTTCAACTAAATCAGCGTAATCAAAAAAATCAGATAATCAAGGTAAAATCAGCGTAATCAGAAAAAAATAATCAAGGTCCAGGCTGTGAGAGTATGCGATCCCCCACCGCACACTCCAAACAACGTTGCTTTCCACAATACTCATTCTTCAATTGCAACAACGCCTGCGTCTCATAGGCAGAAGTAGGAGCCATTCCCAATCTTTCCCATTGCGTAATAATCTTGTTTTTTTCAGGTTTTAACTCTTCCAATAAAGACAATGCTTTTTCCTTATAAGAATCCAATCCTCTTTGAAGACCATATAGAAATAGGCAAGGCGCGATACAATTAATAACGATTAAATCAATAGTGCTCTTGCCGAGTGTTTTATTCCGTATAGCGCTTTCCTTATCAAAAACATAATGAGTAGTCCAATAATCGGATAGCTCAACTTTTAGTAAAGCTTCAATGTCTTTTAGGGTTTGGACTTCCAGTATTTTACTAAATAAATGGAGAGATTGATAGGTCAAAGTTGCGAATTGGGCAAGTCGAATAGTTGGGAAATTAGCAGGCCGCATTCTCAAAAAACGCCAACTCTCTTTTTTGATAGCCGTTAACTGATGTTTTGTTTTTAGAAACTGGTATTCTTTCTTTAGTGCATTGGGGTAGGTGTCTTCAAATGTTTGATCTAGTAAGCCAGCTTGACCGAATAACAAAGCTTCTATTTGAAAGAGTTGATCCTTATGTTTGGCGAACAAATTATGAGGCGTATTGAGTGCCACTAATTCAAAAGGGGCGGCATTTACTTTAAGCCCAAAGGTTTTGGCTAATACTTGATAAAAAGTATCTTCCCAATTATTTAAGTTTTGTGTTAAACGTTCTTGGACATAAAGCGTCTTTTGTTCTAGGCGTTCTATCATTAGCCGATCTAGCCATAGTTGTTTCGTCATTTCACGAACACTATGAAATTGATGTTGGCAAGGAATCCAGTAAGTATTATGGATTAATTCTTGATAATTGTTTAAAAAATTAGGAAGGATTCTAGTTTTTAATTCTAGGCAAGGAATACGCTCACCGCTGTCTCTAAAGATGGCTTGATCTTCTTCTAGTACGACATGGAGTATAACATTATCGTACGCTTTATCTTCTTGATGGCGGTGTTTTATCCATTCAGAAGATAGGACATGTATTTCTATATTTCCAGCCCAGAGCGTATCTCCAACTTGAATCTTAGCCTCTAGGAAATCAGGTCCAGCATGGCTATTGTGTCGGCCGAAGTCAATAATTTGTAAATTTTCGCCTTGAGAGGTATGTATATGGTCAAGGCGTAGGCGTTTCATACGCCACACATAGTGTAGGAAGTCTTCTCGCATGTTTAGAAAATTTTGAGTAGGTTGTTTAAGCCTACTATTAGAGTGTTTAAGTCTAATTCCGTCCCTAAATATAAGGATTATTTCTTATTTCATCGTTACACAATAAAAACTTTGGAAACTTTTAAACTATTCGTAGTTTCCAAAGTTTTATCCTTATACATTTGTGCTGAAATTAAGGAGTTAGGAATATCGTGGCGATTTTGGTTATACATCAATTAAGCTGGCGACTAAAATTACTGCTATAAGCCTAGCATTTCGACTCCACAAACCTGCTGTATGAAAGAACAATTAAGAAAATTTGGTATAACGACCTTAGCGGTTGATAATGCGACTAGTGTATTTATATTGACTGTAATGATTTTATTCTTTGGTTATTCTTCTTACCAGAATATGCCAAAAGAGCAATACCCAGAAGTAAACTTTCCTAAAGTAATCATAACCAGTTCCTATTTTGGTAATTCTGCGGCAGATATAGAGAATCTGATTACACGGCATTTGGAAAAAGAGATTATGGGGCTGAAAGGGGTCGATGTAGTGAAGTCTAGTTCTATGCAAGATTTTTCGATTATTATTATTGACTTTGATTTTAGTGTCTCTGCGGATGATGCTTATGATCGAGTCAAGGAGGCTGTCGATAAAGCGAGGTCTGAACTGCCGAATGATCTAGCACAAGAACCTATTATTGACAAATTTGATGTGTCGGAAAAACCAGTAATGACCGTCAATGTGTCTGGGGATTTTGGGGCAGATGAATTAAGGGGTTACGCAGAGCATATTCAAGAAGAATTAGAATCACTTAAAGAAGTTCAACGAGTAGATTTATTGGGAGCGCAAGATCGAGAAGTAAAAGTCAATGTAGACTTACCCAAGATGGAATCATTAAGGGTAAGTTTTGGAGATATTGAAAATGCGATTAAATCGGAAAATATTACAATGTCTGGTGGGGAGATTTTACAAAATGGCTTTAGGAGATCTATTCGAGTAATAGGGGAATTTGAGAATGCGCTAGAAATAGGAAGTATCATCGTCAAGAGTGAAAATCAAAACGCGATTTATCTAAAAGATATAGCAACTGTAGAATACGGTTTCAAAGATCGAACGAGTTATGCTCGAGCAGATGGAGAACCCGTTATTGCCTTGGAAGTAGTAAAACGTTCAGGAGAAAATATCTTAACGACTGCGGATAAGATTAATGAAATAGTCGTAGAACAAAGAGCGGAACTCTCGGATGAATTAACGATTAGTACATTTAATGATGCTTCTGCTTATACTAGAATGGAGGTGTCTAATTTAGAAAATAGTATTATATCAGGCGTTATATTAGTAGTCTTGATTTTATTATTTTTTCTAGGTTTAAGGAATGCCCTGTTTGTAGGTTTGGCCATTCCTGTCTCTATGCTTACAGGTATTTTATGGTTGAATCTTTCTGGAGTGACGATTAATATCATGGTTCTTTTTGCCTTGATATTAGCACTTGGTTTATTAGTGGATAATGCGATTGTGGTAGTAGAAAATATCTATAGATATAAACAAGAAGGTTATTCTGGAAGAGATGCAGCGAAATATGGTACGGGCGAAGTAGCGTTACCAATTATAGCATCTACTGCAACTACCTTGGCTGCTTTTATTCCATTGATTTTTTGGCCAGGAATTATAGGGGAATTTTTAAAATATTTACCTATTACTTTGATAATCGTATTGACCTCTTCTTTATTTGTTGCCTTAGTAATTAATCCTGTTTTTACTTCTCGATTTTTAAAGATAGATGAACGTATAGAGGATGCAGGAGAACGAAGGCGAAAAATGAGGAATGTTTTACTCGGAGCCTTGATAATGCTTTTAATAGGAGTAGTAGGACATTTAACAAAAGTGGATTGGGTGCGTAATCTGATGGGCTTTGCTATTGCTATCAATCTAATAAATTATTTCATATTAAGACCTGCATCTTTCGTTTTTCAAAAACGAGGACTTCCTTTTTTAGAAAGAGTTTATAATCGTTTTATTCGTGGGGTTTTGAAAGTACCTGTATTAGTGTTTCTTAGTACTATTGGTCTATTAATTGGAGCGATTGTGTTGTTAAGTATCTTTACACCAAAAGTTGTTTTCTTTCCAGCGGCAGACCCATTATATGTCAATGCATTTGTAGAATTACCGATGGGCAGAGATATAGAAGAGACGAATGAAGTCATGCAAGAATTAGAACAAAAAGTGAATGATGTACTAGAACCTTATAAAGGAATTGTGGAAGCTGTATTAGCTCAAATAGGAGAAAATACAGCTGATCCTAATGATATGCCGGAGCCAGGTACTTCTCCACATAAAGGACGTTTAACCGTGTCTTTTGTACCATCTAGTGAACGGGGAGGGATTTCAACTGTACAGGTGATGGAAGAAATAAGAGAAAGTGTAAAGGGAATTCCAGGGGTGCAAATCACCGTAGATCAAAATAACGATGGCCCTCCAACAGGCCCTCCTTTAAGTTTAGAACTGCAAGGAGATGATGTGAATGCCTTAGCTAGTGAATCGGAAAAGATAAAAGCTTTTATAGACAAGCAAGGTATACCAGGTATTGAAGAATTAAAACCTGATGTTCGTTTAGGTAAACAAGAAGTAGCGATTAAGATTAACAGAGATGTTGCCCGTCGATATGGCGTATCTACTTTTGCGGTGGCGGATGCCATTCGAACTAGTGTCTATGGAAAAGAGGTCTCTCAATTTAAAGTAGGGGAGGAGGAGTATCCAATATTCGTTCGATTAGATAAAAAATATCGGTATAACATAGACAATATCTTAAATCAACGAATCACCTTCCGTAGTCCTAACGGGAAAATTAGTCAAGTACCGATAGCTGCACTAGCGGAGGTATCTTATAATTCTTCTTACAACTATATTAAGCGGAAAGACGAAGAGCGGATGATTTCATTAGTGTCTAATGTCTTAGATGGATATAATGCTAATGAGATTATTGTAGAGTTAACGGATTTGATGGAAGGCTATCCATTTCCAGAAGGAATTTCTTGGAATTTTACAGGAGAGCAAGAGCAACAAGCAGAGGATATGGCTTTTCTAAGCAACGCTTTTTTAGTAGCCATTTTTGCGATCTTCATTATTATAGTGGCTCAGTTTAATTCTATTTATTCTCCTTTTATTATTATACTTTCTATCTTGTTTAGTACGATAGGTGTATTTCTGGGGTACACTTTTTCAGGGAAAGATATTAATGTCATTTTTACAGGGGTAGGAATTATTTCGCTCGCAGGTATTGTGGTAAACAATGCAATTGTTTTAATTGATTATATTAATTTGGTGGTGAAACGGAAGCGGGAAGAAGTAGGTATACCAGATATGTTATTTATGACGAAAGAGGCAGTCAAAGATTGTATTATTGAGGGTGGGGCAACTCGTTTACGTCCTGTATTATTGACAGCCATTACGACGATTCTTAGTTTGGTACCTTTAGCGATCGGTTTTAATTTTAATTTCTTTACGCTAGTATCTGAATTAGATCCACATATCTTTATAGGAGGCGATAATACAGCCATGTGGGGTCCAATGGCTTGGACGGTAATATATGGATTGATATTTTCTACCTTTTTAACTTTAGTCGTTATTCCTGTAATGTACTGGTTAGCATATCGTTTAAAGCGACTATTGAATAGAGGGGTAATTGCTAAAGGCCCAGCAGTATTTGAACCATAATTTATGAGAATTGATGGTCACTGCTTAACTTTGTTTATTGGTAAAATCATAAGCTAAAATAACATGATAAAATATTATAGCATTAACGGGAAGATCGTTCCCAAAGAAGAGGCCGTAATCGGTATTGACGATCTAATAGTAACTAGAGGCTATGGCGTATTTGATTATTTTAGAGTATTTAATGGGAAACTTGCTTTTATTGAAGATCATCTAGATCGTTTTCAGAATTCAGCAAAAGAGTTGGGATTGGAAATTCCTTACTCTAGAGCAGAAATGATCGAAAAGATAAAAGAGGTAGTCGCTGCGAATGAAATGGAGAAGTGTGGAGTAAAAGTCGTCTTAACAGGTGGCTATTCTACTACTGGATTTTCTCCTGGAACGCCCAATATTTTAATGATGGTTTCGGAATTAGCGACTTATCCAGATTCTTATTATGCCAATGGGATTAAATTAATGGCTTA
>JALZWC010000800.1 GCA_023300255.1 Saprospiraceae bacterium
ACCAAGCTATTTATTCTGATGGACAATCTTTATGGTTGTTTATGAAGAACAATAATGAGGTGCAAATTAATGATGTGGATGATTTCGAAGAAGATGAAGAGATGTTATCTCCTAAAGATTTGCTACGTATTTATGAAAAGGAAGACTTTATCTACCATTTAATCAATGAAGACTACGAAAACGGAGTAGCTGTTCAGCAAATTGAGTTTAAGCCTACAGATAGAGATTCTGAATACTCTAAAATGAGAATAACCATTAATAGAAAGAAAACTCAAATAATGAGAATAAAAGCTTTTAGCAAAGATGGCTCTCGATATACAATGGAGGTAACGAAATTTATGCCGAATGAAAAATATAAAGCATCAGATTTTGTTTTCAATCCTGATAACCATCCAGATGTTTTTGTAGAGGATTTAAGAATTGAATAGATTCTTAGGGATACCAAAGTTAACAAAAGAGGCATAAGGAATAAATCATTCCTTATGCCTCTTTTGTTTTACAAGATCAGTGAAAAGTAAAGGGAGTGTATTGTTGTCGACACGTTACTACTTTATATTTTATACTTCATACCTCATACTTCATACTTCATACTTCATACCTATCGAACAATAAACCGTTTAGCAACGATTCTATCCTCTCGTTGAAACGATACAAAATATACACCAGCAGGTAAACCACTTACCTCTTCCGTTTCTATAGGCGCTGTAAAACGAGGAGGGGTAATGACTCTAGTACGAATCACTTGTCCTAAAGCGTTACTAATACTAAATATATAAGGCTCGAAATCTGGTGTCTCATATTCTATAGTGATTTCTGATTCTACAGGGCTAGGGTAGACATTACCTATTGCTAGCCGACTACTTTGGTTACCACCACAGTATACTTGCAAGTTGTTAATGGCTTGTAGTACATTCAGTCGTCCACCAGTAACGGTTATATCTTCTAAACTAGATACGGGATCAACTCCTGCCAACAAAATATCTCTCATAAATCGAGCAGTACCTGAAGCATTGACAATAACATCACTTGCTAATTGGGAACATTGAACGCTGTACATTAAACCCAAAGCTCCTGCAACGTGTGGCGCAGCAAAAGAAGTACCAGAACACATACAGTATTCGTCGGCTTCACTCGTCGCAGGTATTTCTTCTCCTGGTGCTCCAATATCTATAGAAATAGCTCCAAATCCCCCTACTTTATTATCGCTACGATCTGTAGAAGTGACGCCTATAAAATACCGACTAGTACAATTAGTTGGAACGTCTCCTACTATTTCTACATCTACATTTTCATTAGGACCCGCGCCAACAGAGAGGATGCCTACACTTCCCATTAAATTGTACATTTCACATAACTCTATACCAAATTGTAGATCTTCTGGTCTAGAATTCCATCCAAAAGAATTGTTATTAGCAACAACCAAAGCACCTTCTCTGCCATCCGTTTCATTATATTTTTTTCGGAGATTATATAAATATTCATAGGCTTCTATCACATCGCTTGTGAAATCCACTTCAGAAAGAAATAGCATTTTAATATCCCAATTGACCCCTGCCATACCTATGCCGTTATCGGTACGGGCACCTATTACACCCGCTACCTCTGTACCGTGATTTTTAAGTGGATGGTTATCTGTAAAGTCATTTAAATTAAGTCCAAAGAAATCATCTATGTAGCCATTGCCATCATTGTCTATCTCATCATCTGGTATTTCTCCTGCGTTCGTCCATATATTATCGGCGATATCAGGATGATCCAATGTTACACCCATTTCTAAAACAGCAATAACTATTTCATCTCCATTGGCAGTTAATCCGCCTCTTGTTTCGGACCAAACTTCCGGTAATTTGATTTTTTCTAAATTCCATTGATCTTTATACAAATCGTCATTAGGAACAGTATTGCGGTAGATAGCAGGCTCATCATAGCCTATAGATAGTACTTCTCTTCTTTTCTTTAAATTCTCAAGGATATTGCTAGTTACTAAAGAAGGGGTACTTTTTAGTTTATATATATTCAGTAATTTGGAAACTCTTCGTTCTATTTGGAAACTAGCATTACTTCTGGAGGCTGTTTGAAATTGCTTAACAAATGCTTTACCATCTATTCCTTCTTGAAATCGAACGAGCAGGGGAGCAGATTGATTAGTACTTTGGCTATAGCTTATAGTAGATAAACAGCATAAGAATAAGATCAATAACTTGTTCATGTAGTCTTAGTATATAAAGATAGTGTATAAAGAAAGTGTATAAAGAAATATCTTCTTTAATTTTCTCAAGGGAATAAGAAGTAAATAATTTAGGAGATTACTGTTATTAAATGACTTGAATAACAGCAAGAATTAGTCCAATCAAATATAAGCTTTTATTCAAAAAGATGTGGAAAAATAGGTAAATGCATAGGATGCTGCTTGGAAAAAGTCCTTTGTATGACAAAAGTTAGGATGGAGTGGGAAGAGTCGTATTAAACAATTGCTTGCTATTTATTGGACTTTTAGAGGAGAACGGGGCGTATATAGCTTTTGACAGCTCGTTAAATTTCTAGAAATTTAAAGTACGACAAATTATTCTTAACCTGTAAAAGCCATGTAATTGGGGCGCCTTTTCCAAAATGAAGATGTTCTGTTTTTTTACTTGACATTTTATTTGATACCCATTCTATAATCTTAAATTTATATAAAGCAAGTTCTTGTTCAATTTGTTGTATTGACTCAAATTCATTATTGAGTAATTTTTCAATACTATTAAGGGTATGGTAACCAGCCCGACTAAAACTACAATCTAATAGCTCTTTGGTTTCCTGCTCAATTTCTTTAAGAATTAGACTATTATTTAAAAAATTAACTACTTCTGGATTCATAAAATCCTCAACTTTGAATTTTGGTAATTCTATCCAATTGAAACTATATTTTCTATTGTTTTTATTAATTAATTCAAAAGTAGGAATATCCGATATTGGAATTATCCTATTCAAAAAAAAGTCACTACCAATACTTTTAGGAAACTTGGGAAACTTACTGATAAGTTCCGCTCTATTTTTAGATTCGATACCTAAAGATTTATACCACTTATAAATTAAATATCTATTTTGTTCGGGTTTTTCTAAAATTGAAAATCTATTAGGGGTATCTCTATATATACCATAGGCATCTTGGAGACAACCATTTACGATTTTTATAATTCCAGCAGGTCCATTAACGAAATCAAGAGTACTCGCTAATATCATAAAATAGTAGTGTGGATTTTCTTTAGAGATTTTTGTTATTAATGGAATTGGAGCATAATTTCTTCTATCGTAATAGTAAAATAAGGAGAAGGAATCAGCACTAGAAATAGTATAAGCTGAATGATAACTATGCCATCGCTTTGTTTCTTTGTCATAAATAGTTTCAGCAAGTTTTAAAGCTTTTTCTTTGTTTTCTATTGCTTCAACTATAATCGTGATTTCAGTCCACCACCCCATTTTTTTATTTTTATTGATGCCAATATCCTTCCATACCTAGATTGGTCCACTTACGTATTGTGCAGTAGCTTACCACCCTTTTAAAATAAAAGAGATACTATTGCTTGATTATTTTGTGCTGCTACTTTATAAAATTCTTTTAAGGCAATAAAATTTTTGCTTAAGTATTCGAAAGCTACTTCTCCTTCATTCCAAATTTGAGGATATACTTCAAGTTCCATCATTTTATTTGGGTTGAATTTTAATTTTAAATCCTCGATTGTTAGACTTGATATTTTATTGTTTATTGTTTTGACTTCCTCCGAAGTTAAATAATGAGCAGGTCCAAAGCCAAAGTTCTGTGTTTTATCAAGAAAGTTTCGACTGAAAATTATGCTCAATAATTCATCACTTGTATTTTGTACACTTTGCCCAGTCAAGAGAAATATTATCCCGTCCCAAGACTTATCTATATCGAGAAAATCAGGATCTTCACTTCTTTCTTCGCTAAAAAATCTATTTTCGAATTTTTCGCTATTCTTTTTGTATGCTTCAATTTCTTTTTCTGTTACTCGAAGAAAACTTACGGTCATTCCCATTTTGATTGTATTTTATTGAATCCAAGAATTAGTGTGATGCTTTAAAACTTTCACTTTTCAACAACGGTAAGATAGATTTAAAAAAAAGCATAATAACTATTAATAGAATATTGGCATCTATTAATACAGCTCCCCATCTAGGTCCAAAACCAGCCATATTTATTTCTGTTCGATTGTTAGATTTATCTAAAATTTCTTGATGTTCCATTTTTATATTTGTTTTGCTTATGGTCAAAAAATCTCCCTCATAATTTTCCCATATCCTCAGACGATGTTCCATTTTTATTTATAGTGACTACTGAAACGCCAATGATTTTCTTAGTTTCCATATTTGCTAATTTATTTTCTGTGTTACAGGAAAAAATTATTGATAGTAGAAATATTTTAAAATATAGAGGAGTTGGTTTTAGTAGTAAATGATTCTAAGAATTTCATACCTCTACTTGAGTTTCCTTTTTTGTTTAATTTAGGACTCCATATTGCTATACAATATTCATTTGGATGTAGCGCTAGTATGCCACCTCCAACACCACTTTTACCAGGCAATCCAACTTTAAAAGCAAACTCACCTGATTCATCATAGAATCCACAAGTCTCCATGATTGCATTAATTCTTTTTGCTTGACTAGTATTTAATACTCTTTCGTTCTCTGGGGTTCTGAAATTATTATCCATTAAGAACATAAAAGTTTTAGTAAGATCTTGGCAACTCATTTCAATGGAACACATATGGAAGTAAAAATCTAATACTGTTGCAGGATCGTTTTCAATGTTACCGAAAGATTTTATAAAATTACAAAGTGCAATATTTCTATAACCAGTAGCTTTTTCAGATTGCGCAATTGACTCGGAATAATTTATATTATTATTAGAACAAATTTTCCTAACAAATTGTAAGAAATCATTAGTAGCATTTTCTGTATGACTTATCAATATATCACAGATGACCATAGCTCCTGCATTAATCAAAGGGTTCCGTGGAATACCATTATCTGTTTCTAATTGAATTAAGGAATTGAATGGATTTCCAGATGGCTCAACACCAACTCTTTTCCAAATGCTATCGCCTAAAATTTTATAGGCTAAACTTAAAGAAAGTACTTTGGAAATACTTTGAATGGAAAATTTAGTTTGCCAATCACCAGCTCCAAATTCTTCATTTTTAATAGTCCTTAAGCAAACGCCAAAATTACTAGGATCTACTTTTGACAATTCTGGAATATAGCTTGCAACTTGTCCAATATTCTCTTGATTATGTATCGTTTGATAAATTTCATTTATCACTTTTTGATAGTTCATTGTATTTTTTTTCGTTGATTAAACAAATGTTGTCTATTGATAGATATGAATTCTATTAATTGTCTTACTCCATTTTTTGAGTCAGAAATCCCTTTATTATCATGATCACTCCTAAGAGAGGTAACACATAAAAAATCCTATTAATAGTTACAAGAAGGATCCCTGTTAAAGCAATGAGTCCTATACCACCTAAAATGCTTATCATTCGACCGCTACCACTATTTTGTTTTTTTATTCCTTGAAGGTGTATAGCTGCTCTTTCAGGTATTAGAAATTTTGTATTAAGTAGTCGGACATAAATAAGCCATTTTAATGGTAGGTTATTTTTGGCCGACTACTTAACTTGGTTAAAAACTTCTTCTGCGCCAACTCTCCCTCTTCGTTAAGACGAGATAGGGCTTTTGCCCAGAGGCAGAAAGAGATCAAGACTCGGGGGGAGTTCTGCGGAGTGTGCTGAACAGTTACTTATTTTTTTTGGAAATGATAAAAATCTAAGCTTGAACATTATTCACATCCAAAGAACCTTTCCAATCGTTCCATTGCTATAATTCCACTATTTAAATGCATATTTGTCCGACCAACTATTTCTTTTTCCTTTGTTTTATATAATGTTGAAGATGTGCAATAACCAGTTATTATCCCACACGCTGATTTTCTTCCAAATATTAGCCACTCTTCTCCTTTTCTCTCTTCTAAATCACACGAGCTTATCCATCCTAAATAAGAATTTCCTCCACTTACTATTATTCTCGTCTCCAGTTTACCTTCAAATTGTCTTATTGTCGAAATTTTTATTTGGTGGCTATCATCATCATACGCTTCAATATTTTTAATTTCTACCCAAGCTATATATTCATAGGAAGGTAGGGGAGGGATTTTCCAACATTCGCAAGCAATACTAATATTAATCCCAAGTAATATTAGTTGAATTAATACGAATATTCTTTTTTTCATTTCTTATTTGAGTTTAGAAAATATTCGATTTGATACTCAATCATTTTTTCAAAAGGAATAAGGAAATCTTTCGTTTTGCATTGTTCCAAGTCACTTTTCTTCAGTAAATTTAAAACAGTATAGACGGACTCAATAGTACTAAGACAATGAGATTTTGGCTGCTGTTTGATACTAAATTTTGATATTATTTTATTATCAAAACTCACTCTTTTTAGTTTTTGCAAGTTCTTACTTAATTTAAGCATTTTACGGGCGCAGGACCAGGTGCCATCGAGCAGGAAGATGTGTGGATTATTATCCATAAATGAATTTATTTCTGAACTTTTTCTTATCGATAAGTTGAAACTATCTTTTCCTGGATAAAGTAAAAAAGAGCAACTTTTTTCTTTAGTTAGTATTTCATTTACACGATTATTATTGGTGAAATCGATACCAACTATAATTTCTGAATTTTCAAGTT
>JALZWC010000801.1 GCA_023300255.1 Saprospiraceae bacterium
AATAGTTCCGTAGCTAAGGCTATGAAACGATTTTGAAGAAACTTTAAACAAAAAAATAGCTCGCTCAAATTGTGACGCTTATTTAAACTCACCTACTTACAAGATCTTATACAGTTTTCTTCTCCGATAAATTTATTCTTAAAATGGATATTTACGAACGTAAATCTAAATGGAAATGGTACTTAGCAATTGTGGGTTTATTGATTGTAGGGATTACTATGTTTTATACTAACCACTTAGTCAATCAATTGAGTAAAGGAGAAAAAACACAGGTCAAATTATTTGCTAATGCTTTAAAGGAAGAAGCAAAAAAAAATGAAGAAGCATTAAATAATGAAGCGGCAGCAGAAGTGTTCCTTAATGAAGATGTAACTGACTTTCAAGAAAGACTTCTATTGTTGCTAGAAGGTATTCCTGTAATTTTAGTAAATGGAACAGGAAATATAGATTCTGGAATGAACTTCGGGGAAGAAAATGACACATCTATTCCTTATTTAGAAAAAGAACTGGAAAAAATGATTGCTGCTGGCGCAGTACCTATTGACGGACCAGAAGGCTACACTGACAAAATATACTACAAAAACACGCAATTACTAACACTCCTTCAATATTTCCCTATTCTACAATTCTTACTAATTTCCTCTTTTATAGCATTTGGCTACTTCACCTTTAGTTCCGCTCGTCGAGCAGAGCAAAACCAAGTGTGGGTGGGCATGTCTAAAGAAACTGCCCATCAATTAGGTACACCTATATCTGCCATTATGGGTTGGGTAGACCACCTACGAGATATGTATAAGGATGATGAATACCTTCAAGAGGTCGTCGGAGAATTAGATAAAGATGTAAAAAGGCTGGATTTAGTAGCCGATCGTTTTTCAAAAATTGGCTCTACTCCCAAATTAAAAACAGCTAATATTTATGAAGAAATTGAAAAGATTCGAGATTATATGTCCCGCCGAGCTGCTCGAAAGATCAATTTTGCCTTTCCAGACCCTTCGGCTCCCCCCAAAGAAGTCCTCATTAATGCTCATTTATTCAATTGGGTTTTAGAAAATTTATTAAGAAATGCATTGGATGCTATGGATGGAAAAGGCACGATTAGTGCAAAGGTATATGAAGATAAGGAGCATGTCTGTATTGATGTGAGTGATACGGGTAAAGGAATTCCCCCCTCCAAGTTCAAAACAGTCTTTAAACCAGGGTTTTCTACAAAAAAACGAGGATGGGGACTGGGTTTATCGCTAGCCAAACGTATTATTGAAACTTATCATTCTGGCAAGATTTTTGTTGCAGAATCTATACCCAGTAAGGGAACTACTTTTACTATTAAACTCCCGAAAAAAAATATTAGCAGTGCGAATAATTCGCCAACATAGAGATATATTTCCATTTTTAAGGCTAGATGTCTTTCCATTTGTCTTATTCCTTACTTTCCAGTTACTGATGTCATTTAGTAGCTCAGCTACGCCTATTCTTTTTAATGAAATTCCAATTACATTAACGGATGCTACCACAAAGGAGCCAATTATAGGTGCCAATATCTATACAGAAGATTTCACCTTCAATACCACTACTGATTTTGATGGAAAAGCAATCATCAAGGATCTAAAGTATAGGGACGAGGTAATTATCAGCTACATTGGTTATAAAACTTTAACAATTGCCATCTACGAAATTAGAAGAAAAAGAGGCCAAATTGGCTTAGAAGTAGATGCAGTAGAATTGGATGGTGTGGAAGTGGTAGGTAGACGAGATGACCGTATAGAGGAATTGCCTTATCAAATAGAAAGAATTGTTAGTAAAGATATCGCTTTTAGTAATGCGCAAACTGCGGCGGATGTACTAGATAAAAATGGGGGCTTATTTGTGCAAAAGAGTCAAATGGGCGGTGGCAGCCCTATTATCCGAGGTTTTGAAGCCAATAGAGTTCTCTTAGTCGTAGATGGTGTTAAAATGAATAATGCTATTTATAGAAGTGGCCATTTGCAAAATGCGATTACCATAGATCCTGCTATGCTGGAGCAAGCAGAGGTGATATATGGGCCTGGGTCTTTGACTTATGGAAGTGATGCATTAGGTGGGGTGGTTCATTATCGGACAAAAGATCCTAAGTTAGCAATGGGCGAGGAAAATTACATTTCCCAAACAAACATGTATACTCGATATGCCTCTGCTAATGCAGAAAAAGCGGTACATATAGATTTTAGCCAAGGAAGTAAAAAATGGGGATCATTTACTAGTTTGTCTTTTGTAGATTATGACAACCTAATTGCAGGAAGTGTTCGACCAGAAGCTTTTCCTAACTTTGGACGACAAGAATATATTGCCGTCGTCTTTGCAGATAATTCTACAGGAGAAGTCCGAGACAATGTGCAGAATCCAAATAGACAATGGGGAACCTCTTATGAGCAAATAGATTTTTTACAAAAAGTAAAATTCCAGCCTTCTAATAACCTTAGTTTTATAGCTAATATTCAATACTCCTCTTCCACAAATATTCCTCGATACGATAATCTCGTAGATACCGTCGGTACAGCAAAAGACCTAAAATGGATCGATTGGTATTATGGACCTCAGGAAAGAATTTTAGCTTCTTTAAAAACTAGAATTTTAGATAAAGCTTTTTTTGATAAAGGTACGATCATCGCTGCTTTTCAAAAAGTCGGTGAAGATCAACATTCCCGAAAATTCAATAGTGATTGGAGAAGTGCGACAGAGACGGACGTGTACGTGTATTCCTTGACTGCTGACTTTGATAAATATTTAGATGAGGAAGAACATCTCAACATTTCCTATGGGGCAGACTTAAGCAGAAATAATGTTTTTTCTATAGCTTATGATAGAAATGTCAAAAATGCTTTTAGTCATCAAAGGCTATTTGAAGGTCCTGACATTATCACTCGTTATCCAAGCCAAGGAAGTATATTGGATGCCTATGGGGCTTATGCTAATGCTAAATGGAAAAGCGAAAATAAACAATTATCCGCAGAAGCTGGTATGCGGTATAGCCAAGTGAAAATAACCTCAAAATTTGGTGCTAATGATCCAATTGCATGGCCTCAAAATTATATTGATGGAATCCGCTTAAACAACAGTTCATTAACTTATGGTATAGGTGTCACCTATCAAACAGAAAATAAATGGCAATTTAGAACATTAGCAGCGACTGCTTTTCGTTCTCCGAATGTAGATGATTTTGCTAAAATTAGAGAAAATAATGGTTATATAACTGTACCAAATCCTGGTTTAACTCCAGAAAAAGCTTTTACAATAGAAGGGACAGTCGCAAAAGAGTTTGGACAAATAGAAATTAATCAAGAAACGAAAAATAAAACTGGCCAGTCCTTAAAAGTAAGTATTACCGCTTTCAGAACGGGTTTAAAAGATGCCTTAGTTCGAAAAGACTTCACGCTCCCTGATGGCAGTAACACTTTACTAAAAGATAATGAAATACTAGAAATACAAGCGAATGTCAATACAGAACGAGCTACCGTATATGGGTTTTCAGGAACACTAAAATTCAACTTAGCGGACAAATTGATTTTATCGTCTAGTTTAAATTATACAAAAGGAACTAGTAATTTTGAAGACAATATTGAAGGCATTGTCGTGGATACGATCGTACCTTTCGCTCATATACCTCCTACGTATGGAACGACCAGTTTGACGTACAAAATGGGTAAATTAAAGCTGTCTGGGGTCGTTCGATACAATGGTAGAAAGCGGCCAACAGAGTATGCGATATCTTCTGTTAATGTCAATAGTTTTGGAGAATTAATATTTAACAGAACTGGTACTTCTGATAATATAGACCATACGCCTTATGGTTATGTTGATCAAAGTGGAGATCCTTGTATAGCAGTCGGAGGAAGAGATACAGAAATTAATTGTACGCAAAATTATGCAGGCACTTTAGCTTGGACTACCTATAATTTTTATAGCGATTATCAAATAAATGATAAGTTGTCTCTTAACTTCGCTGTTGAAAATATTTTAGATTTACATTATCGTCCTTTTTCTTCAGGGGTGAGTTCTCCTGGACGAAATTTTGTAATAGGTGTTCGTGGAAGTTTTTAACCAATAACCTGTCGAGTCTATCTGGCCTATGGTATATACATAAATATTCAGGATTGGCTGTCGCCAATGAAAAAAATTGAACCTGTCTAGCCGCCTATGGTATATACATATCTTTTAGCAGCTAAAGGATATACGGTGACGAAGCTATGCTCCTTGGGAGTTCTGTCCTAATTTTTTTGCTATAGACGGTGTC
>JALZWC010000802.1 GCA_023300255.1 Saprospiraceae bacterium
ATTATAAATTTAAAATCGGTAATTACGAGTGCATTGCACTTAAAGATAATAGCAAAGTTATTCCGTTAACAAAACAATTCCCACAAGTGGACGAAACCGACCTACAAGCGGCACTTTCTAAATGTGGCTTGAAGGAAATGAAGCCAACCGTTGGTTTTAATTGCTTATATATCAATACAGGTTTTCATCAAATAATGATTGATTGCGGCTATGCAGATCAACAACTAGGTGCTAGTATGCAAGCAGCAGGTATTCGATACGAAGATATTGAGGCAGTATTAATTACGCACGGAGATGGCGACCATATTGGCGGCCTAGCTAATTTCTCCAATGCACAATTTTATATTCCAGAAGAGGCGTATCAACTGTGGACAACAGCAAACGGGCAACAACAACTAATTAATGAATTTGAGCGGGTTTTCAAAAATATATTACCTCCTGAGGTGCTGCCAAAAAAATTAGCTCATCGACTAAAATATGGAACAGAGGTACTCCCTAGTATTCGCAATCGTACCCATTTGATTGATACGCACCATTCTATTTTTCCTGGTATCAAAATGTTGGAAGCCTTTGGCCATCGAAGTGACCATTATGCCGTAGAAATTGAATCCGAAGGAGAAACCCTTTTGCATATTGTTGATGCTTTTCGACATCCTATCCAAGCGCTTCATCCAGAATGGTATTCTTTTATAGATTCCTATCCAGAACAAACAGTAGTAACTATTAAGGCTTTATTAAAAAAAGCTAAGGAGAAGAAGGCTTTGGTTTTTGGAAGTCATTTTGAATTTCCTGGCATTCAAAAACTCTGAATGTAGGAATAGACTAAAAAACATGAAAAAAATAAAAACACAAGTTGGCATCATTGGAGCAGGACCTGCTGGGCTATTACTAGCCCAAATGCTATATAATCGAGGAATAGAATCAGTCATTTTGGAAAGTAGAGATAGAGCCTATGTTCGAGCTAGATTACGAGCGGGGGTACAAGAACAAAATACGGTTGATACCTTCATTAAAGAGGGCGTAGGAGAAAAGCTACAAAAAAATTCCATGGTGCATAAAGGTATCTATCTGCATTTTAATAATGAAAAACATTATCTCAATGTCGAAGAATTGACGGGTGGAAAAGTTGTTACTGTTTATGGCCAACAACAAGTTACCTGTGATATGATAGATATTAGAGAGGCAAATGGACTTCCTTTATTATTCGAGGCAAAAGCTAATAAAATTACAGATTTAAGGGAGAAAAATTCTCAAATACACTTTACTCACGAAGGCGAAAAAAAAGTATTAGAATGTGATTTTATTGCTGGTTGCGATGGTTTTCATGGCATCAGCAGAAAACATATTCCGAAGAAAATTCAACAGACTTTTCAACGTACTTTTCCTTATGCTTGGTTTGGTATTTTAGCAGAAGCGCCCCCTGCTTGCCATGAGGTTATTTATGCCCATTCTGATAGAGGATTTGCTTTGCAAAGTATGCGAGGGCCTAATTTAAGTCGTTTGTATTTGCAAGTCCCAAATAATGAAGACATCAATCAATGGACTGCTGATGCTTTTTTTGATGAATTTGACAAACGAGTTGGAGCAGGATATCAAGTCAATCGAGGAGAATTGATTAATCGAGGACTAGCTCCCATGAAAAGTTTTGTAAGTGAACCTTTACGGTATGGCAATCTATTTTTGTCTGGTGATGCCGCCCATATTGTGCCACCAACAGGTGCAAAAGGTATGAACTTAGCGATAGCAGATGTAAAGATATTAGGCGAGGCATTCAACCGATATTATAAAGACCAAGACGATGATTTATTAAACCGTTATTCTGAAATATGCCTGCGAAGAATTTGGAAGGTAGAACGCTTTTCCTGGTGGTGTACCACGACGACGCATATTGCTCCAAGGCAAACGAAATTTGATACCAAAATGCAGTTGGCGACACTTAGCTATTTGGTGGATTCCAAAGTAGGCGGTCATTCTTTTGCGGAGAATTATGTGGGCTTGTCTTTTCGGGAGCAATTTTAATTAAGCAGGAGTCAGGTGTAAGGGGTCAGCGAGAAAGCTAAAATATTTCATTAATTCTATTCTCTTTAAGTCTCTAAATCTGACCCCCGACAGCTCACCCCTGATATCTAATAACTTATAAATTTTCATTTAAACATGGCACATCTAAAACCATTAGCAAAAAACTTACATCCAGAACTAGAACCAAAACTAGACCATTATCAAGCTACCCGTGGCTTTATTCCCAATAGCATTCTAACCATGCAGCGTCGTCCTGAAATCGCAAAAGCATTCATGCAAATGAATAAGGTGGTGTTGTATGAAGGAACCGTTTCTGAAGAATTAAAAATGTTAATTAGCTTGATAGCTAGTCAGGCAGCAGGTTGCAAATATTGCCAAGCACACATGGCCAATCTTTCAAAAATTTATAAAGCATCTAAAGAAAAAATTGAAGCAGTATGGGAATTTCAAACCTCCTCGTTATTTACGGATGCAGAACGGGCAGCTTTAAATTTAGCCTTTAAAGGAGCCTTAGTTCCGAATGAAGCAAATGCTGCTGATTTTGACGAAGTAAAGAAATATTTTGATGAAGGACAGATTGTAGAAATTGTAGCCTCTCTAGCTTTGTTTGGTTTTCTCAATCGGTGGAATGATACGATGGCTACGGATTTGGAGGATTACCCTAAGGAAGTTGCTACAGAATTGATTAGTGCTAAAGGCTGGGATGTAGGTAAGCATGGTGGTGACTTAAAATAAGAAAGTAAGTAAAAATGTGATCTAAATAAGATTCAATACAAAACGATAGGTGTTTAATTTTCTACCTGTAAAACACTCAATTAAAAACATCACTAATGCCCATTAGCCTCCCCCACTCCTTTAGGATACCGAATACGCTCCACCATTTGCTGCACCTCCAAAGGCGGCTCATTTCCATAATACTTATTCACCAAAAAGGTAGTTGTAAAATTCAACAGCATCCCGACAACACCGATACCTTGGGAAGAAATATTCATCCAATATCCATCAGCTTTACCGCCCAGAAATTCATGATAAACGATATAGGAAACGACAAAAATTAAACCTACTAACATTCCGGCAATCGCTCCTTCCTTCGCTACTTTTTTAAAGAAAATGCCCATCAAAATAGCAGGAAAGAAAGTAGAAGCAGCAATACTAAATGCCAAAGCAACGGTCTGAATAATAAATCCTGGTGGATTGATCCCAAAATAAATACCAAATAAAAGCGCTATAGCAATACATATTCGAGAAATGGTTAGCTCTCTTTGATCAGACATGTCGGGGTGTAATTGTTCTTTAATAAGGTCGTGCGCAATAGAAGATGAAATTACCAATAACAAACCTGCAGCCGTAGATAAAGCCGCAGCCAAAGCCCCCGCTGCAACCAAGGCAATTATCCAATTAGGCAGATTCGCAATTTCGGGAATTGCCAAGAAAGTAATATCAAAATCAATTTTTAATTCATTGGCGGCACCTCCTATAAATTGGATAATACCATCTCCATTTTTATCGGTAAAAGATAAGAAATCCGTTTGTTCCCAAACTTTAAACCAGTCTGGCGCACTAGCATAAGGAATATTATTTAAGCTTTCTAACATCAAGGTTCTCGAAAAAACAGCTAAGGCAGGAGTCGCCAGAAAAACAATAGATATTAATAAAAGTGTATATGCAACTGATTTACGAGCATCACTTACTTTCGGTACGGTAAAATAGCGAATGATGATATGAGGCATACCTGCCGTCCCTAACATTAGCGTCAAGCCAATAAAAAACATATCTATAGTAGGTCGTCTTTGAGCGGTAAATTCTTTAAAACCAAACTCCGTACTTAAAGCATCTAATTTATCTAATAAGTAAACACCATCTGCAGTTTTTCCTCCCCAACTAGTGAATACAAAAGGATCATTCATTACCATCACAGAAAGATAAATGATGGGCACTAAAAAGGCAAAACCCAATATACAAAACTGCGCTACTTGAGTATAGGTAATTCCTTTCATTCCACCCAACACCGCATAAAAGAAAACAATTCCTGCGCCGATTACAACGCCCCATTCTTTAGAGACATGTAGGAAATGAGAGAACACTACACCCACTCCTTTCATTTGTCCGGCTAAATAAGTCAAGGTTATAAAGACTGCACAAACGACCGCTAAAGTCCGTGCGGTATTAGAATAATAACGGTCTCCTATAAAATCGGGAATAGTAAATTTCCCGAATTTCCGCAAGTATGGCGCAATCAAAATACCTAATAATAGAAAACCTCCAGGAGGGCCTAATAAATAAACGGCTGCATCAAAACCTAAATAAGCGATTAATCCAGGCACAGATAACATAGTTGCCACCGACATAAAATCAGCGGCAGTTGCCATAGCATTCGCCAATGGAGATACTCCGCCTCCTGCTACATAAAAATCATCCGTTGATTTAGCTCTACTTATCCAAGCAATTACCCCATAAATCAAAAAGGTAATACTGACGAATATAATTGTTAAAAGTTGGGTACTCACTTTTTATAGGTAAGAGGTAAGAGGTAAAAAGTAAAAAGTAATAGGTAAGAAGTAAGAAGTAAGAGGTAGCACATGTGATTACTTATTACCTATTACTTCTTACCTATTACTTTTACCTAATCATTAACACCATATTTATTATCTAGTCGATTCATTAAATGCGCATAGACAAATAATAAGATGACAAAAACAATAATACTGCCTTGGAAGGCAAACCAGAAACCTAATTTAAAACCACCAATTTGGAAATTATTCAGCTGATCTACCAGTAATATTGGGAAAACAAGGCCAACTATGAACCATATTGCCAATAGGACTATAAGAATCCTTAGATTGGCTTTCCAATAAGCTTCTAAGTTATCGTTCATTGTTTTTATTTTTATAAATGAGCAAACTGACTGTGGAGGTTACGTATAAGTAGTGGTAGTGGTAAGTGGATCGAATTGAAAGTTAAAAAGTTGATAAAAAATGAAGTCTGAAATAAAAAATATACTTCTTCTCCTATTCTATTGTAGCAGATTCCATAACATCCTCCGCTACCTTCATATTCTTTATCCATTCACTAACTAATGCAACACCTTCCGTATGAACTAAACTCCGTCCTAATTCAGGCATCATTGCTCCTGGATTACTGGAACCCATTCTGTAGACCATAATAGATTCCTCTGGATTACCAGGTACAATAGAGTAGGTATGTCCACCTGTACCTGCACCTGCGGAAACCGTTGCTTTGTAGATACCTAAATTTAAATCCAATGGCTGATTGGCTGTTAAGTGTAGACCAGAAGTATTGGCCGAACCAGTTGGGTTGTGACAATGTGCACAATTAATATCAAGATATGCCATGGTTCTTTCATGTAAAGTACCTGTTTTTTCCTGATCCCAAGTAGCTACTTTTGGATGGGTTTGACTAGCGTCATACCCTTTTAAATAACCGACAGATACCCATTTTTCTAATTGATTCATTTCGCCATCGGCATAGACAAAATCTTTATTTAGGTTACGTACTTTAGGACCAATTGGTATTTGTTGTTTGCCATCCTGATGACAACTTTTACATTGGTTTTTATTAGGAATAATATAATTGGTGGTTTGTGCTTGACCATTTACATTCACCCATTTGACTTCTTTTATATCTCCAATTACTTCATGAAAAGCCTCTGTCTGTTCATCATTCCAAATATATCCAATCGCTTCCCACTCTGGCCCTCGATTAACTAACAAACGAGTTTCCATAATTCGTCTCCCTTTAGCCGCATCGGTTTCATCATTTTCATAATAAAAATTTTTTATCAATACCGCTCCTTCTGGAAAATCTAAGACTCGATCTTCCGTATAGCTGGCACTAGTTCCTTCGGGCATCCAAACAAACCTTGCTTTGTGTGCATAATCAGAAAATAACGGAGAATTTAAATCATAGGGAATAACGCGATCACTCGGCTGTAAGTCTGCCAAATTGTCTTCAAAAAATTGATATTGAGATAATTTTTCGTGCGGTGTAGTAGGGATATTTATACTTTGATTACCAACCTTACAATTGGTAATCAAAACAATAAATCCGAAAAGTGCGATCGCTATAATTGAAATTTTCTTCATTCTGTCTACTCTCTTTTATCTTACTATGAATACTTAATAGGGTCGTGTATTAAAAGAGTCTATTAAAAGAGTAGATAAATGTTTACTAAACCTTTGAGGTTTAGTAAACATAGAGCCTTCCTTCAACTTGTTTAAGACACTACCCTTAATAGAATAGAGAAACAAGACAGCTTTCTTTTATCTAAAAGAAAGCTATTTCGTTTCTCTATTCTCGCTTTTCTGTTCTAGAAATGCACCGTAGTATTAATAGACTTGTTCACAAATAACAAGTTGGTATATGAAAAAATCTTTTCCCTTCTAAGAATCCGAAAAAATAAGTCCGTACCTAT
>JALZWC010000803.1 GCA_023300255.1 Saprospiraceae bacterium
ACCAATCACCCCTGCCTGCTAGGTAGGGCAACCACAAGGGATTGCCCATACAATAGCTCCGTAACTTCTTAATTGTAAGGAACAATGTTAGACGGGTAGCAGCTAAATGTATCGCCCTCTTGATTACTAGCTATTTATGAAAATTTCCATTTTCGAAACACTTCCCATAAGACGATCCCTATGCAAACAGAAATATTAAACGAATGTTTAGTCCCATACTGTGGTACTTCTATGCATTCATTGATAATATTCATCACATCTTCGCTCACACCATTTACTTCATTACCAAAAATCAGTGCGACCTTTGCGTCCATTGGCAATTGAAAATCCTGTAGCGAAGTACTATCGGCTGCTTGTTCTACTGCTGCCAAATAATAGCCTTCTTTTTTTAGTCGGGCAACTGCTTCATAAGTAGTGGGCGCATATTCCCATTCCATAGAACTAGTGGCACCAATAGCGGTCTTTAGTATCTCTCTATGTGGAGGTTGAGCGGTAATACCGCATAGATATATTTTCTCTAATGCAAAACCATCCGCAGTTCGAAAAGCCGACCCTACATTCAAACCAGAACGTACATTATCTAAGACCAACACCATTGGTGCTTTTTCTGATTCTTTAAAAGCTTCTACCGTTAAGCGGTTTAGTTCCTGTAACTTTAGTTTACGCATGGTACAAAAATAGAAAAATGTTGAATAAGAGAGTAGGAAGCAATGGCGAAAGAATAAATTCTTATATTTCGGGAAACAGAACGAAAAATATAAATATGAACTCACCGCCAAAGGCTTTATCTTCTTATAGATGGTACGTATTATTCATGATTACCTTAGTTACGACCTTTTCTTATTTAGATCGCCAATTGATTGTTATTTTACAAGAATCTATCAAAGCAGAAATGGGCTTATCAGATACTCAATTAGGCTTGATTACTGGACTCGCATTTGCCTTGTCCTTTACGCTATTTGGAATTCCAGTTGCTCATTTAGCGGATAGATATAATCGAAAAAACATTATAGGTGTTGCCTTGGCAGTGTGGAGTAGTATTACTGCGTTTACTGGTTTTGCTAATAATTTCTGGCAATTATTTCTTGCTCGTTTTGGAGTAGGTTTAGGAGAAACAGGATCTGCCCCACCTGCATTGTCTATTCTACCAGATTACTTTCCAAAGCACGAGCGGGGGCGAGCCTTTGCTATTCGAAGCATGGGGGTTTATTTTGGTTTACTATTGGGCTTTTTAATCGGAGGTCTTTTAGAGGAATCTTATGGATGGCGAACGGCTTTTTGGGTAGTTGGAATACCGGGTATTCTACTGTCTATTGTGTTTTATTATACAGTAAAAGAACCACAACGAGGCATACTGGATGGCCAATATGACGCTACACAGAAAAAAGCAAGCCTTAAAGAGGCCTTATACTCTGTATTAAAAAAGAAAACTTTGCTTTATATGATGTTAGGTAGCGGTCTACATGCACTAGTTGGTACTGCCTTTGCTACTTGGATGCCTCCTTTCTTTGCTAGAATTCATGGCATGGGAACCGCTGAGATAGGTCTATGGTTAGCTTTTGCTATTGGTGTTTGTGGTGCATTTGGTACGTTTTTAGGAGGATATATTAGTGACCAATTGGGTGAAAAAGATATAAGGTGGTATTTATGGCTGTCTGCCATTTCATTTGCGCTAAGTTTTCCTTTTGCAATAGGGGTATTATTTAGCGAGCATAAAACCACTGCCCTACTCTTCTATTTAATGCCTAATGTATTGTATGCATTTTATATTGGGCCTGCTTATACGATCCTACAAGATTTGGTGGAAGTAAGAGTGCGTGCTACTGCAAATGCGGTATTTGTCACCTTTATTTCTCTGTGTGGAGTCGGCACAGGTCCATTTCTCACTGGTGTGATCAGCGATTGGCTGGCACCAACTTATGGTGTGGATTCTCTTCGTTGGGCATTATTAGCAGTAGGTAGTTTGGAATGGGCAGCTATTGTTTGCCTACTATTAGCTTCTAGAAGTTTAAAAAAGGATATAGCATCTGTAGGGAAAGATAATTAGAAGTCAGAGATCAGATCGCTACGCTGTCAGATCGCCTGCGGCTGTCAGATATATCAAGTTGACTCTAAGTATACAAAGCTAGTTGTCTAATGTTTTTAGGCTAAAAGAAGCCAGAGATCAGATCGTTTCGCTGTCAGATCGCTTCTTGCTTGGCGGCACAACGGCTGTCAGAAACGACACTTAGTTCAACGTCTAATTTTGTACTTGAACTTGATACTTGAACTTGTTCTTTATTTAAGTATTAGGTAATCCTTAACGTATAACAAATGTGACACCTCTACCTCTTGTTAGTCCAAATAATAAGCGATTTTACAGATAAAATCGTATACTTGTATAAATAATGTAAATCGTTAGTTTAGAGAAAGAGTCAAAATAATCTAACAACTTCAAATTTTAATAATGGGACGTTTAATTCAACTACTACTAATGTTTGGTCCAGCCATTATGCGGGCCTATTCTCAATACCAAAGAACTCAATCAAGAAATAGCCGGCAACAGCCTAGAAATCGAGGAGGTCATAGCCAACAACCAGGTGGGTTTGGTCAGCCAGGCGGATTCGGTCAATCAGGTGGTTATCAAGCACCTAGACAGCAACGAGCACCTAAGCAAGATAACTCTTTACACAAAAAAAGTGGTATAGCAAAATATAAAGAATATGACTATAAAGGAGCGATCGTTGATTTTAACAAAGCGATAGAAATTGATCCTTCAGACTCAAATGCTCACTTCAATCTTGCTTGTGCCTATTCTTTAGTAGAAGACAAAGCCAATGCTTTTGTACATTTAGATCAAGCCGTAGGAAATGGATTTAAAGATTTATACCGAATCAAAGACCATGATGGCTTAGCTTGGTTACGGGTACAAAAAGGATTTGATAAATTCGAAAAGAACGGTTTTAGATTGCTTAAGTAACGAATACTTAGTGAATTCTATGTTAAATAGGGTGACGTGCTATTCTTTTCCTAGTCAAAATATAGATTCTAACAAGTGTAAGTACTCTCTCAAATAAGGAACGTATTTAAAGAGCATTTGCAATAAAATTAAAAATCATAAACAATGGGTAAATTATTCAGACTCTTAATCACATTTGGTCCGATGTTATATAGTATGTATAAGAAATTTGCTGGCGGCTCAAAATCTAGTAGCAATCTTCCTCAACAACAACAGCCTCAGGCAAACACTCAACAAGGACAAGCTCCAAGAGAGGGCCAACAACAAGCTGATGGGAAGTGGAAATTTGACGAAGGACAAAATCCTTTAGGATAATTTATATAGAATTTCTATTAAAAAACCTGGTGATTTTAGAATCACCAGGTTTTTTTTTGTTACAGGAGTGAGATGAAAATAAATTGGCTATCTAGACGAAGTTACTCTCTATTAAAAAATCCTTGCACAGCTCTGCTATGCAAGGATTTTTTTTTAATAGGAGCAAACATCGTTGACTAATCGAAAACGAATACGCTGCTAGAGCCAAAAGAAGCTGTACTAAATTCTTTTGTTATTACTTATCGAATAAAGAACTTACTAGTCTTATTCGTACCGTCTACAAAGGAAGCATTTAGAAAATACATTCCTTGAGCCGTACTGTCTAAACTAATAGATTGTTTCACTTCCCAGTTTTTCACGCTTACTGTTTGTATCAACTGTCCTTGCTGGGAAAATATTTTAATATAATTAGTAGCTTGTGGTAACTGCACTTGTAATTGATCTTTCACAATCGTTGGAAATATTTTCAATTCTTTTTGTGTTGTATTAGAAGCTATTCTATTTCTACGACCAGTATCTTCTGTCAAATTACCTACTGCTAGTATAAGTTCTTTTACACATTCTTCTTGATAAGAAGGAGTATAGTGTTTTGCAATGACTCTATAGGAACCTTGCCCTACTGGAACAGTAATGGTTCCATTCTCACATGCATCGCCCCAACAATTATAATAACTAGTACTCCAATCTTCTGACAAGACCAATAAGGACCTAATAGGTACTTGATCTAGTCCTCTAATGGTTACACTATTCGAGCTAGCAGAAATATTAATATTGTCACAGCTACTACCCGAACTTGGTGGCTCTGCTGGCGGTGTAGATGATCCTGACCCATCAACTGTATAATAATCCTCTACTTTACAGATCAATTGCCAACTAGCAGAGAGTAATTGAATTCTAACAAAATACCTTCCTTCCGAAAGATTACTGACAGTCTTAGTCGTCCCAGTACAATCTCCATTACAACTAAAGGCAGAGGACCAATCTGGATTAAACACCTGTACCGTTACGACAGGAGCACTCAAGCCACTAAGCGTAATAGAGCTAGCTCCTATTCCTACTGTCACCTCTCCACAATTTGTAGGAGTGGGTGTAGTCGGCGTAGTAGGTGTAGGTGTAGGTGTGCTAGTCGTACCTTGACTCACTGGAAAATCATAAAAAGACAATATACCAACATCATTAGAATTATATACCCAGTTTCTAGCACTACCAATATGGGCTAAATACGTAACCCCATCTAAGGAAGAAACAGCCGTAGACAAGGTCAGTCTAACTTCATTACCCACTACCCGGCCACTAGTAACTCTTGCAGAAGAGCCTTCTAAAGTAAAATCAGACCAAGGACTTCCTGATGTTTCTAAACTAGAAGTATTATCAAATTCTAATCTTAACTCTCGAGAAGAATATAAGGTAGCTTTACTAATACTTGGTGCCTCTACATTACTACTATTAACACCATATATATCTCTGTTAACTAGTCCATATATACGTTGCGCTAATAGTTTGTAGCCTCTTTCAAAAGGGTAATGACAACCATCGTGGTCGACATTATTAGTACTCATAATACCTATATCACTAAATTCCTCCGCCAACTGCCGCTGTGCTTCCATTGGATAAGGTTTTACATGACTACAGGAGCCAAATCTTATCTGGAAAATATAAGTTCTCTTTGGATTATAGTCTTGTTTCCAAGCTTGATATATTTTTGTAAAGTCAGATTTATACTCACTAATAGTCGTTCCCCATCCGTCACCTTCTCCTTGAAACCAAATAACACTGGCTATTCTGTTATCAACTCTACCATCTTCTAATCGCTTCTTTAATTTACCATAATTTCCAGCACTAGGGGTTCTATCATTTCTTAAAAAATAATCTATACTTTGACCTCCTTCTGCTTGATTAAAAATAGCTACAGGTATCCTTTTCTGTTGAATTATTGTTTTTGCCAAATGAGCACCCCACTGTCCAGGAAAAGAATGTTGCATCAACTTCCACCCGCTTTCATAGGTTCTAGCAAAATTATCAAAGTCTGCAGGTTTAGCTGCTGCAAAAGCCAAGGCATTGGATTGACCATTGATCAAAATGATATCCCCTGCAACTACGTCATTCGCATTTTTTAGTAATATCTCTGTCCCATTACGCTCTCCGTATAGCTCAAAACGGTAGTTAGCCAACTCCGCATTAATTCTTACAGAAAAAGAAAAAGATGCTCGCCCACCTGAAAAATTTAAATTTCTACTTTGATCAAATTGGACACTAGATTCTCTATATACTTTAAGCCTCAACTTTGTATATCCTTCATATTGTGCAATAATACCATCTACTGGAACAGTCGCATAGTTATTAGGTATATCCCTTTGATATAACTGTTGGTAACTAGGAAATGAAGTATAGCTAGTTTGACCCATTAGAGGAATCGTACCTAAAAGACACAAGCTATAGAAAACAAAAGACAACAATTGTTTCTTAATAAGAAACAGTAGGCATGATAAAAATCTCATTAATTCAAACATTTAAGAAGTAACATTAAAAGAATAACTAGGAGAGGAAATAAGAATTTATTAGGTAAAATTTAACGATATCTGAGCATAATAATCCATGGTCACATATAATACAGTGACATGTTTTAACTAACATCAGGCAGCAATAAAAATCAAGTAGTTCTTATTCCTAATATGTTTAATACGGAGACTTAATAAGTTAGATGGGAGTAGTTGTTTTATTACGATGTGGATGGATCTCAGATAAGAATTTGTTCTGAGAGAGAGGGGAAGATACTTGGCTGCAATTTACATAAAATTAAAACAATTTGAAAGCGAAACAATAAATTTTAATATATCTAATTCTAAATAAATAAATATATAATTTATATATCGTTAAGCAATTTTATAGATGATTGCCTTTCTCAAAGTAACCAACTTATAATTTCGTCGTTCCCAAACATTCTAAAACCCAATAATTATTTGTTCTTTTACGTAGTAATAGGAAGATGTCTCTAAACTACTAGACATGGGATTAGAATAGAGAACAGAGAATCGAGAGTAGAGACAGGTTTCGTTTACAAACAAGAAAAACTGGTCATTTTTTAAGCAAAACTTATCTCTATTATCTGCTCAAGTATTATAAGATATCTCCAGAAATTAAACGATAACAATATCACATGCAATTCATAAACGAACTAATCCATAACAATGAAATTCGGAACTAAAGTAATTCACGCAGGCATTGAACCAGATCCAACGACTGGTGCAATCATGACTCCTATTTATCAAACTTCTACTTACGCCCAAGAAGCACCTGGTAAAAATAAAGGGTATGAATATGCTCGTACAAAGAATCCTACTCGATCTGTTTTAGAAAAGAATTTAGCAGCATTAGAAAATGGCGTAGATGGTATTTGTTTTAGTAGTGGTTTAGCGGCAATGGATGCGATTTTGAGATTGCTAAAACCAGGAGATGAAATAATAGCTTCCAATGATTTATATGGTGGTTCTTATCGACTAATGAAAACAGTATTTGAGCCGTACGGTATTAAATCCAATTTAATTGATTTAAGTCAACCTGAGAACATTAAACAACATCTCCATAAGAAAACAAAATTAGTATGGTTGGAAACACCTACTAATCCGATGCTGAACATTATTGATATTAAGGCGATCTGTTCTATAGTTAAAAAATATGGAGACATCATGATTTGTGTAGATAATACTTTTGCTTCTCCTTATTTACAGAATCCACTAGACTTAGGGGCAGACATGGTGTGCCATTCCGCAACTAAATATTTAGGTGGGCACTCTGATGTAGTAATGGGTGCAGTAGTCGTAAAGACGAAAGATCTATCAAAAAAATTACATTACTTACAGAATGCTGTTGGAGCTATTCCTGGGCCACAGGATTGTTTCTTAGTACTTAGAGGAATTAAGACTTTACATGTCCGTGTAGAGCGTGCATGTAAGAATGCAAAAAAGATAGCCAAGTTTTTAAAGGCACATCCAAAAGTAGGCAAGGTGTATTATCCTGGTTTTAAAGATCATCCTAATCATGCAGTTGCAAAAGAACAAATGAATGATTTTGGTGGAATGATTTCTTTTGATATCCAAGGAGGCAGTACAGAAGATGCTATGAAAATAATGAATGCTACCCATCTTTTCACTTTAGCAGAATCACTAGGTGGTGTGGAATCGCTTATAGGGCATCCTGCGAGTATGACTCATGCGTCTATCCCTAAAAAGGAAAGACTAAAGGTAGGTTTGACAGATTCGCTTATCCGTTTGAGTGTGGGTATAGAAGATGTGAAGGATCTGATTGATGATTTGGAAGTTGCTCTAAGAAATGTCTAAAAAATACTGCCGATATATTTTTTGACAAAGAGTTCACAAAGAGTTCAGAATATTAACTTTTAGGTCTTTGTTCTTTCTCCCTGTGTTCTGTGTTCTAACAAAATGTCTAGCAGTTAATTTTATACATATCGTTCCTGCTCAATTTCCTATCTAATGAACAACGTAGAAAGATTTAAGAAAATAAAGGCATTCGTTTTTGATGTGGACGGAGTACTCTGCAATCAGCATATTTTTGTCTTTGAAAATGGACAAATAATGCGCCAACTACATCAAAAAGATTTAACTGCTTTGAAAATTGCGGTTCAACAAGAGTACAAGATTGCGTTTATTTCTGGTGGTAATCTAACCCACCTGACTCCTACTTTCAAAGAATTAGGAATTACAGATATCTATCACTTATCTAGAGACAAGAAAGAAGATTACCAAGAATTTACAAATATTCATGATCTAGCCAATACGGAAGTACTCTATATGGGGGACGACTTGCCAGATTATCAAGTAATGAGAGTAGTAGGTATGCCGACTTGTCCTAAGTCTGCTGTTCCTGAAATTAAAGAAATTTCCTTATTTATCTCTCCAAATAGTGGAGGAGAAGGCTGTGTCCGAGACGTTATTGAAAAGGTATTACGGATTCATAGAAAATGGCTTTAAGAATCAATGTCAATAAGGCAAAGTGAAAGAATAAATTAGTTATTCTTTCACTTTAGGCAAAGAGTAAGAATAAATTAGCCATTTTAACCTGCCCTTTTTCCTTCTAAGAAATCCTAAAAAAGGAACCGTAGCCCAGCTATGCTTAATTTTTTA
>JALZWC010000804.1 GCA_023300255.1 Saprospiraceae bacterium
CGACATTCCACTTCTAGCGGTCGGATGGTCGGATGAAACGTGCAGCTTGATCCGACCACTGGAAGTGATCGGACCAATTTGGTTGAAATTGTCTCAACTTTATTTTACACTCAATTCAATTTATTGGTAATCTAAATACACTTTTTTATACTACCTAATAATTTTAATGAACGGATTAAGTATTTACATATTCAATTTAGGGATATTAGGATTAATTAGTTTAGTATGCTTATTGATTGGACGACCATTTTATAAGGCGGGAAATTTGACTTTTCGAGAAGCTTTTTTTTCCATCTTTTTTGGCGTCCTTTTCTTGAGTACTGTTTTTGCGGTAGTGAAAACGGGAGGAAAAACTATTATGGTAGGGTACCTGATTTTAGCTGCTTTTTTCTTTTTTGAAAAAAGGAAAAGACCTTTATCTATTCTATCTTCCCATCAAGGGTCTACTCGGTTTGTTATTATAGGCTTGATGTTTGGTGCCGCCTTCGTATTTAGCTGGTCTTTTTTGGCAGTAGTCTTGACAGGAGCACAGTTTGACCTTTTCCCTTACCATATTCCTGGAGGGACAGCAATGGCTCCGAATGATTATTTAATCAATGTTTTTAGGTCTTATTATTTAGGGGTGACTGGAGAGGAAAATTATTACAACTATTATAATCTAATAGATCCAGCTTATCATGGGCCTAAGCCTTACCACTATCTAGAAATGTGGACAACGGCTTCTTTGACTAGCATTTTTGGAGGATTGGCAGCAGAGAAATTTGCCTTACTATCAACGCCTTTATATCATTTAATGGCCTTCTTAGGTATGATGGCCTTGTGGGAGCGATATCAATCTATCAGATGGTATCATTTGTTATTGAGTGCGGCTTTTCTATTTTTAGCGGGGCTTCATCTCCCTTTTTATGACCAATTTAAGATACTCAATTTTAGCCTGCCCATTTTTACACATCGAGTGAAAATGTGTGTGTACTACCCATTTGTTTTTGCTTTTTTGCTTCAATTTGATAAAGAAAAACCGCAACAAGCTATACTACTTTTATCAGGACTAATGATTGCAACGGTGGTTGTAGCACCCGCTTTATTGGGAGGGGTATTTTTGTTTTTGATGTATCAATTTTATACCAATAAAAATAAACGCAACGTATTACTAACTGGAACTTATGTTGGTGCTACCGTTGTATTTATTTTCCTATTTTATAAATTTACAGAAACAGGACAATTTAATATTCGTGCCAATGCAAGTGCAGATAATGTTGCCGCCAATTTTGTGTCTATGTTAACAGATGCCCCTTTTCAAAAAATAATTTTCTTCTTGACCGTATTACTAAAGGAAGCTATTTTGTATTTGCCTTTGTTGGTTATTGTCCTTATGCTTTTCTCTACGGAAAAGAAATTTTTCCATAATAATTTAGACCTAATTGTATTGGTAATAAGTATTGTGATTAGTGGGGCAGGGGCATACACTTTTTTTAAAGGAGAAAAAGATGCCACACAACTTTTTTATAATATAGTCAATTCTATATTAAATTGTTTGCTAATTTGGGGGAGTATCAAATTATGGAGTACCTTATTAAAACAGTCATCGATTGACTCTGTTCCGTGGAAATATTATGGTATTGGGGTATTACTTTTTGTAATAATAGTCAAACAATTTTCGTTCGCCGTCAAACGAAATATTTCTCCAGCGATGACAACGAAAGCATATAGTAACGAATATCTCCAACAAATAAAAAGGTATGTATTGTTGACGGAAACTCCAAACATAGGAGCTGCTATCAAAGGTGGTAAAGATTATAATTCCGCTTTTTCTAAACAAACAGCGGCTTATACTTTAGGCTATTATTTGGCTTATATGGAAAACGGATCTATTGCTTTACAAATTAGTGATTTTGATATTCCCAACCTAAGTGCAGCTGATAAACAAGATAGAGCCTCGAGCTTGTTTTATCGATTTGTAGAAAAACAACAAAGAGAAAAAAACTTCAGCTCCATCGGTAAGTCACAAGCTGCTTTTATTCAAAAGTACGATTTAGATTTTGTGATTATTTCTAAAAATGGAACACTTAGAGAAGAAGTTCAAAGTATGATAACCGATAGTATTATTGATGAAATATCTGGGGAACGTTTTTTATTGGTAAGGAGGAGATAATAAATGTAGATTCTTGGGTAGACGAGGCTTTTTGCTATGTGTTCTATGTAGCTATGTGGTTGAAATAGTAGTTTAATATTGTCTACCTACTTAAGACTATTTAAGAATAACTTTGTCATTTAGAAGAGATTATTTATCTTACCCCGCAGACATTTCATAAGCACAATTTTTAAAGATAGAAACGACTTAAAACTACATGCAACAACTCAAACCAACAACATTCTTCCTAGCTCTAGGAATTCTATTATTTACCGCCTGCCAAAGCGATACCACTACTATTCAAACAAAAGAAGGACCCATCGAAATATCATCAGAAGAGCTACTAAAGATCATGGGAGAAACCTATCTGTATGGTTATCCGCTAGTACTAATGGACCTTACACAGCGAAGAGCTACGAATATAGAACAACCACATCCAGTAGTACCGAGTGCACCTATAAATCAATTAGGACACTATAGAAAATTTCCAGACCATACAAGCAAAGGCGTTGTCAAACCGAATGTAGATACCTACTATTCTTCTGCTTGGTTGGACTTGAGTACAGAGCCAGTCGTCTTGTCGATGCCTGCCACGGAACGGTATTATTTATTGCAGATGATGGATGCCTATACCAACGTTTTTGCAGCACCTGGGACTCGGACAACAGGTACTGGAGCGCAGCAATTTTTAATCGCTGGTCCCAATTGGGTAGGAGCACTTCCGGAAGGATTAGAATTGATAAAATCACCTACTAATCTCGTATGGATGCTAGGTAGGATACAAGTCAATAGTATAGCTGATGGGGCAACCACAGTAAAAGCTATTCAAGACAGTATGCGTTTAGTTCCGCTTAGTGCATATGACAATGAAGCGTATGTAGCACCATTAGGAACGGTGAAAGCGGAAAATAATATTGGAGTGCCTGCGAAAGCGATTCGGGATATAGACGTGCCGACTTTTTTTAATAAAATGGCAGAGATGATGGTCAAGAATCCCCCTAAGATTGCTGATTCTAGTATGGTCAAAAAAATGGCAAAAATAGGATTAGT
>JALZWC010000805.1 GCA_023300255.1 Saprospiraceae bacterium
GTTTTTGACTTTGCCACGCAAGGCATTAATATGTATGTAGCCGAGGACTGGGTCAAAGCGAAAGGCACAACGCTTGGAGCAGATAACGGAATAGGTGTAGCTGCAATGATGACCGTCTTAGCTGCTACAGATCTAAGTCACCCTGCTATAGAAGCTATATTTACAATTGATGAGGAAATAGGGATGACAGGAGCAATGGGCTTAAAAAAGGACTTTCTAAAAGGCAGTATTTTATTAAATTTAGATTCTGAAGAAGACAGTATTTTAACAGTTGGATCGGCTGGTGGCGTGGATGTAGAAATTAAAGGTTCTTATAAAGAAAAAGAATTAAAGGCAAATTATACCTTCTTTCAGTTGACACTTAAAGGACTGGCAGGTGGGCATTCAGGCGTAGATATACATAGAGGCGGAAGTAATGCGATCAAATTATTAAGTAGGTTGTTATTTGAAATCAATAAAAAATGTTCGGTAAGAATAGCTTCTATTGTTGGCGGGGATATGACGAGTGCGATTCCAAGAGAATGCACAACGACCATTGCAGTAAAGCAGACTGCTATTCCTAAATTTCAAGACCTAATAAAACAATGGTCTACTCTATTACAAAAAGAAAACAAGGATAGTGATCCAGAACTAACGATAGTAATAAGCGACCTAAAAAAAGCTATTCCTGTCTTGTCAAAAGGAATGCAACGAAAATTATTATCCAGTTTATATACTTGCCCATATGGAATTTATCGGATGACTCCTTCCCTTAATAATCTAGTACAAAGTTCTAATAACTTAGGAAAGATAATTGTAGGAAATGGCAGTTATCACATCGGTTGTTTTGCTCGAAGTTTTATAGAAAGTGAGCGAGTAGATGTGGTAAACGTTATTAGAAATTGCTTTGCTCCTATGAAGGCAAGCATCACCGAAGTCGCCCCTTTTCCTGGCTGGAATCCAGCACCTAATACGAAAACGGTTACGGTTATGAAACAGGTCTATGAATCTATATTTGGTCAAGCTCCTGAGATATACGCGATTCATGCAGGTTTAGAATGTGGTATTTTATCGGAGACCTATCCTCATTTAGAAATTGTTTCTTTTGGGCCAAATGTCAAAGGAGCGCATTCTCCGGAAGAAGCTTTACAGATTAGTTCTACTCAAAAATTTTGGAAGTATTTGACAAGTGTCTTGCGGGAATTGTAACGTGGCTCATCAAGCCACGAACAAGCTGTTGATAGTTGGATTATACTACTGAATATTTCAAAATAGAGAATAGAGAGCAGAGACGTAATCTTGTTTAAAAAACAACGAAATATCGACAAGTCTATGTGACTAGTTGAGACTTTCAGCCCTGAAAGGGTGACATATCCTAGCATAGGGCGAAAGCCCTATGAGAAATTAAGAGGACTAGTATCAAAGCCCTGAAGGAGCGACATAGCAAGCAACTACTAGTATATGTCGCCCTTTCAGGGCTTAATGAAATGCTTATACCCAATCCATAGGGCTGCGCCCTATGCTAGGATATGTCGCCCCGTTGGGGCTAAATAAATGTCACCTACTTTTGTCGTTTAGATAAACTTGCCGAAATATCATCAATTTTTAAACGAAAACATCTCTACTCTCTGCTCTCGAATCTCTACTCTTCAAAAAAATCATGTCAGAAAATAATCAGTATACAACCTCCAAAGTACTATCAAAAGATTTCACCTCTGGCTGGGCAATTGCTTTAGTTCTTGCGGGATTGGGTTTTAGTTTGCCCATATTGTATTTGGGTGCGGAGATTGCTTTGTCGATTGGATTAAAGGATTCCCTTATTGCATATGGAATCTCCACTTTAGTCTTATCTATCTTATGCATTGCAACTACTTTAATTGGCAATCGTTCGAGATTATCCACGTATATGATCTTACGATTCCCATTTGGAGAACAAGGCGCTAAAATCATCAATTTTATAATAGGATTAATCTTGCTAGGTTGGTTTTCTGTTGCGTTAGAGTTATTGGCACAAGCTGTACAGGAAACAAGTATCCTTGTCTTTGACATCACTCTTCCACTCTGGAGTACGGTCGTTTTTACAAGTATTTTTATTACGGTGACCACTATTTATGGCATTCGGAGTCTTGAAAAATTGTCAAATATTGCCGTACCCTTATTGACCCTATTTTTAGGGTATGCTACCTATAAAGCACTAGGTCTAAGCACAGAGGTGACCAATCTTTGGGACTATACGCCAGACCCAAGTAATGGCATGTCTTTATTTGATGCGACTTCCGTTTTAATAGGTTCTTCTATTCTTGTACCTATATTAATGGCAGATTTTTCAAGATTTATTTATAATGATAAACAAAGCTTAATTGCTGTATTGGGTATAATAATTGGTACTCCTCTTGTCCTAATCATAAGTGCCATAACTGCTATTAAAACAGGAGAAGTTGACATTATAAAAATAATGAATTCCCTTGGTTTGATAGTACCCGCTTTTGTCTTGTTATTTGTTTCTACTTGGGTCACCAATGCCTCTAATTTATATTCTACGGTGTTGACTTTTTCTACCGTACAAACTACGTGGACATTTAGAACCATGTGTATAATCACTAGTATTCTTGGAACTATACTAGCCCTTTTTCAGTTTTCGGATTATTTGTTTGATTTTTTAGATATTCTAGGTGTATTTACGCCCTCTATTTCCGCAATTTATCTATTGGACTTCTTTTGGTTAAAACAGCAACAATATGATTTATCAAAGATTCCTTCTTGGGGAGTTAAAGGTTTAATTAGTTGGGGAGCTAGTTCTATTATTGCTTTATTCACCTACTTTGAGTTTTTCCAATTAACGCAGGCTCATTTTCTAGATTCTTTTTTATTGGCGGGTGCTCTTTATTTTTTGTTGAATAGAGCTAGGAGTCATTGATACTTTTACAACGGAGACAGGGGATTAGAATTCCCACGACTTCGTCATGGGTTACAGGGGTCGTCCCGTTGGGACTGTTCGTAATTGTTCAGTACTGGCTGTCGCTTATAATAAAATTTTGAACCTGTCTGACTAAGGATTGACTCTATTTTATAATTGATTATACTGTTTTATTATTCTTGGTACATCTGCATAATTAGATAGTTGTGTTAGCAAGCTAGATCGGTCTATGAATATTTTTTCCAATATATATCTATAGGATCTTGGGGTCACTCTTATTGGATTAATCTCAGCATTCCCAATATAGTAACGGTAGGGGTCAGAATTTTTATAACGCTCATTATATTTAGTATCATAATAATACAAATTCAATTTACCTTCTGTTAGCACCTCGACATAAATATATTCTTTCCAATGGTTCGTTAAGATCTTATAAACTTTAGTCTTGCCATTACGATTTATACCAAAATAAGTTAAAGTGGAGACATGAAAATTTGTCTTTTTTCCTTTATGGCGAAAAGAGATATTTTCTTCTAGAGGACTAAATTGTACTTTCCCATAAAGTGTATCTTGACTCAACGTAAGAATAAAATCCTTATCATTTTGTGAATATAAGAATAGCGGCAATATTAATAAAATCCAAAATAGAGTAAAATTCTTTTTCATAATCAACAAATTAATTAATTAATACTAACTATCTGAGACTTCTACTATTTAATTTACGCTTTGATTTGCACTTTAATTTTGGTTGTCTTCATGGAGACTGTTTAATAAAGTGTGTCAAGCAAGGTTTCCAGCGTACATAAAATATTGGTAATCAGTTTTCTGCGTGTAATTAATTTAGAATAACTACACTATTGGACATTTTTAGAACAGAGAAGCGAGAACAAAGAATAGAGATAGATTTCGTTTAAAAACTGACGAAATTTCGCTGGCTTTTAAACGAATCCTATCTCTGCTCTCGCTTCTCTATTCTCTATTCT
>JALZWC010000806.1 GCA_023300255.1 Saprospiraceae bacterium
GGGATAGAAGTTGATCAAGTATTTGATTTAGCCTTAGTGAAGGTAATCAATACTGCATTGACGCCAGCGCCATACAGTGCAGGAGATAAAGTGAGCTACATCATAACGGTTTATAATCAAGGAACATTAGATGCTACCAATGTAGTGGTAGAAGATTACTTGCCAGCAGGTTTAGTATTCAACCAAGCAGACAATGCGACCTTTGCTTATGATAGCTTTGGTAACTTAGAAGCGAAAGTTGATTTCATTGCAGCGGGTGACTCAAAAGATTTAGGGGTTACACTACAAATTGATCCTAATTATCAAGGAACAAATTTAGTGAATAATGCAGAGATCACAGGAGCTGCTACTACTAATAATACAGATCCTACAGGATTACCAGCTCAAGGAACACCAGATGTAGATAGTACACCGGGTAATAATGAGTTGGATGATGCAGAAACGGATAATGACAATGTGATAGTTGATGCACAAACGGGTAGTACACAAGATGATGATTCTTTCGAGGATGATTATGATTTAGCAAGTGTGAATATTGATCAAGTATTTGATTTAGCATTAGTTAAAAAGTTAGCTACTAATCAAGATGCTTTAGTTCAAGCTGGAGATGTTGTCACTTATGCAATTACCGTTTATAACCAAGGATCAATTGATGCAACAGCTATTACTATCAAGGATTATATCCCACAGGGTATGACATTGGTAGATGCAGATTGGAATGCAGATGGAACTTATACGATTCCATTCCTTGCAGCACAAAGCAATACGACTGTTAATATTGACTTATTAGTTAGTGCTTCTTTTGAAGGTACGTCTATCACTAACTTCGCAGAGATCAGTGATGATGGAAATGGACCAGATGATGTAGATAGTACACCAGATGGATTTAATTTAAATCAAGAAGGAGAAGACAATGATTTAGTTGATAATGATGTAATCGATAATAGAAACGGAGATGAAGATGATCACGATTTAGAAGTGATCGGAATAGGTAAGTTTGATTTAGCTTTAGATAAGAAATTATCTGCTGCTCAATTAGATACGGTCAATATCGGTGACATTATAGAATATGAAATTACAATTACGAATGAAGGAGACTTTGCATCATATAATATCGAAGTACTAGACCATATACCAAACGGTATGATACTAAGTACACGAGATAATAATAACTGGAATCTGGAAGCGAATGGATCAGCAGTAAATACAATTGCTGGACCTTTAAATCCTGGACAGGATATTAAATTAACGATCTTGTTAGAGATTTTACCAACAGCAACTAGCGGTTCTTTAAGAAACGTTGCGGAAATCGCTAATATGACGGATGAGACTGGAGTAGTTGTAGAGGACGTAGATTCTGAATTAGAAAATGATGGTTTCGATGAAGCAGAATTTGACTTTGAAGATGATGAAGGTGCAGTAGGTGTATACTTCGCTGCTTCCTGTCCAAATGTATTGACGATACCAGCTATCACAACTATTTGTGAAGGAGCATCGCAACCATTAGCTGCGATCGGAATTGATCCTAATTCTACTTATAAATGGGATGGACCTACGGCAACCTTAAGTTGTACAGATTGTCCAAACCCAGTGGCTTCACCAACTGTTACTTCTACTTACTGTGTAACTGCGGAAGAACCAAACGGATGTAAAACGGTTAGTTGTTCTACTTTAAATGTAGAGCCTAATCCAAATGCAAATGCAGGTAGTGATGTAGCGATATGTGGTGGTAGTTCTGCACAGTTATCAGCAACAGGTGGGAATGCATTTAGTTGGTCACCGACTACAGGCTTAAGTGATCCTAATGTGGCCAACCCGATAGCTACTCCTTCTGTAACTACAGAATACTGTGTGCTTGTTATCAATGCACTTGGTTGTATTGATACGGATTGTATCACGGTTACAGTAGGTGGAGAATTACAGCCTAGTGCTGGTCAAGATGTGAGCATCTGTAAAGGAAGTAATACACAATTAAGTGCAATAGGTGGTGTGAATTATCAATGGAGTCCAGCAGCAGGATTAAGTAGCACAAATACTTATAATCCAATTGCGAATCCATCGACTACTACTACTTACTGTGTGACCGTGACGGACGGAAACGGATGTCAAGGTACAGATTGTGTTACTGTTAATGTAAATAATGACTTAGCTGTAAATGCGGGTCAGGACAAAGATATTTGTAAAGGAAGTACGGCTCAGTTGAGCGCTTCTGGAGGAAGTCAATATACATGGAGTCCAGCGGCAGGATTGAATAATGCGAACAGTCCAAACCCAACGGCATCTCCGCAAATAACAACGACTTATTGTGTGACTGCTACTGACAACTTCGGTTGTTCTGGGGTAGATTGTATCACAGTAATTGTCAATGAAGGAATTACAATTAGCGCAGGAAATGATGAAGTTGTTTGTGCGAATCAAACAACTGCTCTATCTGCAAGTGGAGGAGTAAGTTATGTTTGGAGTCCATCAACAGGATTAAATAATAGCAATACTGCGGCTCCTTTAGCAACGGTATCTTCTACTACTAATTACTGTGTGACGGTAACAGATGCAAGTGGATGTACTGGAGTAGACTGTGTGACTTTACTTGTGAATGATCCAGTGATTGCTAATGCAGGAGCGGATGTGACTATCTGTGAAAATGAATCGACAGGATTAAATGCAACAGGAGGATTGTCTTACAGATGGAGTCCAGCAACTGGATTAAGTAATGCGAATATCGCATCGCCAGTTGCCACGCCAACGTTTACGACTAACTACTGTGTGACCGTTACTAATCAAGGATGTACTTCTGTAGATTGTGTGACTGTTAAGATTGATACTGCCTGTGATTTTGACGGAGATGGTAATGATAATAGTGGAGGAACACCTTCCCCTTGTGGCTTAACAGCAACAGCGTGTCCAGATAAATACATTTGCGATGATGGTATCGTAAGATTAGTAGTGAATGGTGGTTCTAGTTGGACATGGAGTCCAGCAACTGGATTAGATGATGTAACGTCGCCAGCACCTTATGCTTCGCCATCACAAACAACAACATATACGGTTGTTATTTCTGATAACAACGGTTGTACGGATACGGACGAAGTAGTAGTTTATGTAGATAATTGTAATGCGACTCCAGTATGTAACTTGACAGCAGTAGGTTGTCCAGATAAATACATCTGCGGAGGTGGTCAAGTAAGATTAGTAGTGAATGGTGGTTCTAGTTGGTTATGGAGTCCAGCGACTGGATTAGATGATCCAACAGCACCAGCGCCTTACGCTTCCCCATCACAAACGACTACTTATACGATTACCGTAAAAGATGATCAAGGTTGTACTAGTTCTGATGAAGTAGTTGTTTTCGTAAGCGGTAATGCAAATGCATTCGCAGGAAATGATGCTTCGATTTGCTCAGGTGGTTCTACTAACTTAAATGCATCAGGAGGAAGTACTTACCAATGGAGTCCAGCAGCAGGATTGAGTAATCCGAATAGCGCAAATCCTACAGCGTCTCCAAGTGTGACTACTGCTTATACAGTGGAAGTGACGACAGCAGATGGTTGTAAAGGAGTAGATCACGTTACCGTTTATGTGAATGGTAATATTTCTGTAAACGCAGGAGACGATCAAACGATCTGTACTTCTGGAAATACACAGTTAAACGCAAGTGGAGGAGGTACTTACCAATGGAGTCCAGCAGCAGGATTGAATAATCCTAATATTGCGAACCCAATGGCAACGCCTTCTGAAACGACTACTTATTGTGTGACGGTGACTAGCGCAGATGGTTGTTCAGGTGTAGATTGTGTAACAGTTTACACTAGTACAGGTCGACCAGCAGTAGCTTGTGAAGATAAGACGATTTGCTTTGGTGGATCAACACCATTGAATGTGACATCAGGTGCCGCTTATAATTGGAGTCCAGCAGGAACACTTGATGATGCAACTAGTGGAACACCAACTGCGAACCCTACACATACAACGACTTACAATGTTACTGTAACAGATGATAATGGTTGTAATAGTGTGAGTCAAGTGACCGTATTCGTAGAAGATGGTTTCTTAGACTTAGGACAAGACATTTCGATGTGTTCTAGCGTACCCGTTCAATTAACTGCAACAGGTGGAGGTACTAGTTACCAATGGAGTCCAGTAGCAGGATTAAGTAATCCTAATATTGCAAATCCAATCGCAACCCCATTAGCAACGACAACGTACTGTGTTACGGTAAATGGAACAGGTGGTACTTGTACTTTGGTTGATTGTATCACGATAACAGTAGGCGGAGACATAGCGGTATCAGCAGGAGACGATATGACGGTTTGTTCAGGAAGTACAGGAGTACTAAGTGCGCAAGGTGGGAACACTTATAGATGGAGTCCAGCAGCAGGATTAAGTAATCCTAATATTGCGAATCCTACAGTTACACCAACGACAACAACTACTTACTGTGTAACAGTTACAGACGCTAGCGGTTGTGAAGGAACAGATTGTATGGTAGTCAATGTAATGGATGCAATACAAACGGTAGCATGTGAAGACAAGACGATTGTTCCAGGTGGTAGTATTCGATTGAATGTAACTTCAGGAGCAAGTTATAATTGGAGTCCAGCTTCCAGCTTAGGCGATCCTACTTCAGCTGTACCAGTGGCTACACCTTCAGTAACGACTACTTACTTAGTGACCGTAACAGATGATAATGGTTGTACTAGTGTGGATGATGTTACGGTGTTCGTAGATCCTAACTATACAGGTGGACCAACTGCAGGTGTAGGAGTTAGATTGAGATCAAAAGCCTTCTTACAAGGTTCTATGACGCCTGATTCTCCTGATAACTTGATGTATGATAAGTTAAGAGAAAATGCTTTAATACCAGAAAAAGAACCATATACAACTTTATCTCCTTTTGCAAATCAAGAAGGTACTTTCCTTCAGTTTGGCGGCGGAGAAGAAAGAGTGAGTGCAGAAGTATTCCGTACAACTGGACCAGATGCAATTGTCGATTGGATTTTCTTAGAATTGCATGACGCAATAGATCCAAGTGAAATAATTGCAACAAGATCGGCCTTACTACAAAGAGATGGAGACATTGTCGATGTAGATGGTTATTCACCAGTAAACTTCTCAGTAGAACCAGGTTCTTACTATGTAGCAGTGAGACATAGAAATCACTTAGGAGCTATGACAGGGGAACCAATCTTAATGGGTACAGAAGATAATGATGATGTAGTGGATTTCACAAATCCAGCGACACCAATTTACCGCTTAAAAGATCCTAATAGAACTAGTGAGCATCCACTTAAGTTAGTGGGCGATTATAATTGCTTATGGGGAGGAAACTCGAATGCCAACGGTACGGTAATCTTCCAAGGACCGCAATTAGATCAAGACAAATTGTTCTATGATATTTTTACACATCCTGAAAACATAGGCGAGGATGGATTCCCTAATCATAACTATATCATCAAAGACTACTGTTTAGGTGATAATAATATGGATGGTGAATTAAAGTATCAAGGACCAAATAATGATATTGATGTTTTACAATTCTTCAATGTAATCTTACATGAAGAAAATCCAGACTACCGAGGTAATAAGATCATTTATGAGCAAATTCCTGGGAAAGAATAGATAGTAAAAGATTGTTTGAATCTGTTAGATTGTTTGCTGCTTGTAAGCAATCTAACAACGATAACAATTAGTCCGATTAACATCGGCGGCTGGCTTTAATAAGCCATATAAGGGCAATAGAAAGTAACATTTCTATTGCTCTTTTTTTATGCCTTACAACGTTATTTAATCGAGTGTAAAACAAAGTTGGGACCATTAGAGTGCCATGGAGTTATATCTTAAATTTACCCAATAAAATAGTGGGCTTGATGGCGAAGCCATCAAGCCTTCTATTCTTTTAATGATCTCTAATAAAAATTCTTGCCAGCAAGTATGGGGGATAAAAAAGAGGGGTAAAAAAGGGGGAGGGGAAAGAGGGTATGGGGAGTAAGGAGGGTAGGACTGTTAAGTCTTATCAAATAAAAATTATAAGAAATTAAAATCATTAATCATCTAATAGATCTACTAGAAAAC